>JAFTAP010000075.1 GCA_017455525.1 Lachnospiraceae bacterium | reverse complement strand
TTTGTATATTATGATGCTGGGGTCAAAAGCCCCTTTGTGTTGTTTATGATGCTTACGCATGGCTACGCAGCAAGCTGCTCTCGCCATGCTCCGTCCATTCGGAATCCGCTAATTTGCTACGCAAATTGCTACTTCCTCATGGTCGGGCGGGTCACAAGTTCCAAATCCTATTTGTGCAAGCACAATCGGATTTGTACCTTTTGACCCTAGCATCATATAATCTAAGCCTTGTAATTTTAACACAAATAGATAATAATTGGTATCTATATTAGTTCAGCAAGGAGCATCGGAAATGAAATACACGAAATACACCATAGAAACCACAGTCGATGCAGAGGACATATTATCGGCAGTATTGGCAGACACGGGAATAGAGGGAATAGAGATAGTAGATTCAAAGCCTTGGAGCAAGGAAGAGCTTGATGAGATATTCGTTGACGAGGTTCCTTTGAATAAAGACATACCGGACGGCGTCGCCTTTATTTCATTTTATCTGTCCGAGGATGACGATACCGCCGCTATCCTGTCTGATGTCCGCGCGACTCTTGAAGATATGCGTGCATGGATCGAGGTTCCCTACGGCTCACTTGCCATATCCTCGTCCGACATTAAGGATGAGGACTATATAAACTCATGGAAGCAGTATTTCCACGCCTTCTCGATAGACCTTTACGGAAATAAGAAACTTGGCATAATTCCCTCATGGGAAGAATCGGACGATGTCGCAAAAAGCAGCGACATACTCATACACATAGACCCCGGCACGGCTTTCGGCACGGGTGCGCACGAGACCACGAAGCTTTGCATAATGGGATTATCCGAATATGCAAAAGATGACTGCAAGATCCTTGATATCGGCACCGGCTCAGGCATCCTCGCTATGGCTGCATTCAAGATGGGTGCGGGGCGGATAATGGCTACCGAGCTTGATAAGAACGCTATCCCTGCCGTAAAGGATAACTTTGAAAAAAACGGACTCGCTGACGCCGATTTCAAGCTAATAATGGGCGATGCCGTAACAGACAGCAAGGTACGCAGGGAATTAGGCTGTGACTATGACATAGTAGTCGCAAATATCCTGCCGGTAGTCCTTATTCCTCTGACGAACGTAATAGGGGAATTAATAAAGCCGGACGGTATTATCATTTATTCGGGGATACTCACGGAAAAAGCGCCCGCCGTAAGGCAAGCGCTTATGGATAATGATTTCAGTATAATAAAAGAAAATGTCCTCGGCGAATGGTGCGCCATTATATCATCAACTTGAAGTCGCATATCCTCTCCAGTCGCCTTCGTAAACGCACAATGAATGCGTTTACGAACCCTTTTCAAGGGTACGCCCTACGGGCTAGGCAAATACGAAATCGAAATTGCCGATGCAATTTCAATTTCTAAGCAGTCCTCTCATCCTTTCCTACGAAGAAAAGTGCCACTGTGCCTGGACCCGTGTGGCTTCCTATCGTGGTGCCGATATAGTTCACCTCTACCTTGCCCTTAAGCTTCGGGAAAGCTTCTTCTATCATAGCCACCTCGGTATCTGCGAGATCCATGCAGTCAGACTGTGAGATATAGCACTTACCGTCATAGTCAGCTCCGTTAAGCGCATGCTCCTTCATCTTCTCGACCGCCTCTTTTATTACCTTCTTGGTAGTACGGATCTTCTCTCTCGGTATCAGCTTGCCCTCGTCATTGACATTGAGCAAAGGGCAGATATTTAAGAGATTACCGACAAAGCCCGCCGTTTTGCTTACTCTTCCACCCCGCACGAGGTAAGTTAAGTCCGTCGTGAAAAACCAATGATGTATGTAAAGCCTGTTCTTCTCCACATAATCCTTCAGCTCGTCAATCGTCTTGCCCTCATCCCTCATATCAGCGAGTATATCCATCAAAAGCCCGTAGCCCGATGACGCTGCGAGCGAATCAATCACGTATATCTTCCTGTCGGGATACTTCTCCTGAAGATCGTCCTTTGCTATCATAGCCGAATTTACGACACCTGAAATCCCTGACGACAGGCTTAGATGTATGATATCCTTGCCTTCCTTAAGGAACGGCTCGAAATAATTAACGAACTCGTCCACATTTATCTGCGAGGTCTTGGTCATTGATCCGGCGGCCATCCTTGAATAGAAATCATGGAATTCCATGCTCTCCCCAAGGTCGTCCATATACTGCTTGCCGTCTATCTCAAAATGAAAACAGATATAATGTATATCCCTTTTCTCAAAATGCTCCTTCGTAAGATCCGCTGTCGAGCAGCAGCTTATAATATAATCGCTCATCTCTCCCCCTGTAGTTTGGCATCTTTTCATGTCTCAAGCTATAATATATATATTTACATTAAGCCTCACGATAAGGAATGGTAACACTTTTAGAAAAGTGTTTCAATTACACACAATCAGGAATTTGACCTAAAATAGATTTTATCAATCTGATATGTTAGAATGATACTCAAAAGGGGGTGTTATATATGGCACTTGAAAAAGAAATAAATGTTTATTATATGCAGATGCGGGATGTCATAGAAGATGCATTAGAGCTTGCGCAAAAAGAAAACGCAACAGAGACGGTAAAATATTTAGAAAAGGAGCTAAAACGGGTTAACGAGAAAATCTATCAGAACCCGCCTGTATTATAAACTCTAAATGCTTCGTCTGGTCTGGGTAATCGGAATATCGCTTCCGTTCATAGTGTATTATTTCTTCCGTCTCGTGTATGTCGAGAATCATCCCGATAAATTCACCGAGGAAGACAGATACGCCATAGGAAAGAACATGGTGAATCAGGCAATGAGAAACTCCTTCATTCACACAAAGGGCTACGGCATGGAAAAGCTTCCTGCCGAGGGCGGCTATGTGATGTACCCCAACCATCAGGGTAAATTCGATGTGCTGGGTATAATCCATGTCCACGAAAAGCCCTGCACGCTTGTAATAGACGAGAAACGCTCCCATCTCCCCTTTGCAAATGAAGTGACGAGACTGCTTCGGGGCGTAAGGCTTGACCGCACCGATATGCGCGCACAGGTAAACTGCATAATGCAGATAGCAGAGGAAGTTGCCGCAGGACGGCGCTATATCTTATTCCCTGAGGGCGGATACACCTTCAATGAAAACCACTTACAGGAGTTCCACGCCGGCGCCTTCAAATGCGCACTTAAAGCAAAATGTCCCATAGTCCCCGTGGTCTTGGTTGACTCCTATGTGCCATTCGGAAGGAACGGCCTACAGCCTGTATTCACGCAGGTACACTTCCTTGATCCCATTCCTTACGAAGCCTACAAAGACTGCAAGACACAAGCTATAGCCGCAATGGTAAAGCAGGCAATCCAGAATAAGCTCGATGAATTAAAGAAATAAGCGAGTTTATGTTTTCGCACGCAAAACTTCCACAGACAGCATAGGACGCAATGCCTTTACCCCTTCTATATAAGCATCCACCTCATCATCTCCCGCATCATATAGAGCAACGACATTCTGTGTCTTAGTATATTCTATATTGACGTCATGCCTTCCGGTCTGTCCTCTAAGTGCCTCTCTTATAGCATTAA
Organism: Lachnospiraceae bacterium; assembly: GCA_017455525.1. Lineage (GTDB taxonomy): Bacteria > Bacillota > Clostridia > Lachnospirales > Lachnospiraceae > NK4A144. The sequence goes on along the minus strand of JAFTAP010000075.1, from coordinate 25,994 downwards.
TAGAATCCTCATCATCATTTTCAGCACCGATAAAAAGCACCTTATAATCCTTACCCTTCTGCTCCATAAGCTTGATGATGTAGCAGAGCATGCGGACATGCGAAGGGTGGGATATCTTCTTTTTATCCAATAAATCCTTCTGCAGCTTATTCTCTAAAAGAGACGACGTCCTGATCCTTCCTTCCTCATCTGCGGCGATCCCCTCAACCGTATTCGCGGCAAGCTCTCCCCTGTCTATGAGCCTTACGAATATCTCCGTAAGCGCAGGATCAAACTGCGTGCCGGAGCATCTTAGGAACTCATTCCGCACTTCTTCATCGGTAAGCCTCTTCCTGTATACCCTGTTGGAAGTCATTGCATCATAGCTGTCCGCAAGCGCCAGTATCCTCGCTATCAGTGGGATATCGGTATCGGAAAGCCCATCGGGATAGCCTTTTCCGTCAAACCTTTCATGATGATACCTTATGCCGTCAAGCAGCCCCTCTATGCTGCCTCCAAGCGAGCTCATTATCTCATATCCTATCCCGGCATGCTTCTTCATAAGGCTGAATTCCTCATCGGTAAGTCTTCCGGATTTATTAAGGACGCTGTCAGCTACGCCGATCTTTCCGATGTCATGCACAAGCCCGATATAATGAACCCTTAGTATGTCCTCTTCCGTAAGGTCATAGTCCGCAGCCATCTCACGCGCAAGCCTCTCCGCATAAAGCCCCACTCTCTCCGAGTGGCCGCCTGTATATTCGTCTCTTGCGTCAATTGCGCTCGCTATCGTCTCGATAGTGTTTATCGTCATGACGGTCTGATTCTTCTCCTGAAGCTCAAAAGCCGTTATCTGATCAAGGAGAGCCTGCATCACCGTGAATATCATAAGTATGATAAGCCCTATACAGATATACACTCCGAACACATGGAACCTTGAAACATAAAACGCCCCCAGCTCGATAAGCGATAAGACTACGAAGCAGGTCATTCCTATCGCCGTGATGCGGTAGGTCTTTATTCGCTTCGTGATTATATCTGTCACTATGCAGACAATGGCAATGACAGCGCTGAGCGCCGTCCATAAATGCGACAGCAGGAGCGTCCTGTATAAAGCGCAGGCACCGCTTACATGCAGTAAAATATTAACTATAAGCTGCAGCAGCACCAGAGACTCCATCAAAAGGTATCTCCTGTGGTAAATCCTGTGCTGCACCTCGTCGAAATACATGCAGGTGAAAGCTCCGATAAGCTCAACCAGAAAATAAGAGAAATACTGTGATAGCGAAGGTCTGCTGAATATGAACTGCCTTAGCGTTGACTCACTGAGCACCCAAAGTCCGACATCTATCATAAGAAGTCCAAGATATCGGGTAGTATCCGTACGGAAGGACTTCCTGATAAAAGGAACCGCCACAGTCAGAAGCAGTCCCATGATCAGGGCAATCACCGCCACAAGATTCACGGCAAGCCCCTTTTTTATCACATCGAACCATACGTTGTTTCCATTCCCGATAGTGACGCCGTTTATGACGCCCCTCGTCTTAACTCTTATAATTATCCTTATTTCCTTGCCCGAATCAGACGCATCGAGCGGAATCACGATATAAGCGCTTGGAATATAATATGACATTCCCTCTATGGAATCGGAGGCATATTGCTCTCTAAGCACGCCGTCTATATAGACATACATATCCTCCATCGAAGCCCTTGCCATAAGGCTCATGCCATCGCTTAGGTCATCAGGAAGAGTATTTGAAATTACTATCTCCTCTCCACTATCAGCTTCAAGCGTTACAGGAAGCAAAATCTCCATAATGCTTCCGTCCTCTCTTGTCAAAGACCAGCCTTCATTGAAGCTCTTCGTTTCAAAGGAGCCTATTGAAGCTTCCCCCAATGAGGACTTGTCCGCAGCAGCTATAAGAGCTATCACGACAGACATTGCAAGGATAAAGACTGTACCGATTTTCAGCACATCCTCAAGAATCCTTATAAGACTTGATCTGTATCCTGTCTTCACGCTTAAATATCTCCGTCGCTTTTGTCTCTTAAAACACCCGTCACATCTGAAAGCTGTATGACATAGCCCCGAAGTCCGCCTGCAGCCGTCGTGAGAGTACCCATCTGATAACGGTATGCCTCACCCCTGTATTCATAAGTTCCCTCTGTCTTGATCTCTCTATCTTCCTGCTTTATATAAGACATAAGCGGCTGCCTTAAGAAAGTATTGAACCTGCCGCCGTTACCGGGTATCTTATCTTCAAGCTCCCAACCGGCAAGCTCCGGGAAAAGCTCCGTCGCAAATTCATTGCAGCCCATGAATTTCAGCTTCTTATTGAAGATTATATATCCTGTCTGTTTGAGCTTATCCTCGATTATATTCTGATTGTTATAAACGGAATAGCGGTATATCCTTACGATCAATATCATGAAGCCTATGGAAGCTATGACCAAGGCTACGGGCATCAGTTCAAAATTCAGATGCACGAGCCGCTCCACTATATATACCCCGACCGAAAGCGAATCCGCGAAAAGCAGGACATAGACATTATTGCGGCTCACCACGTTCTTCCTGTTCAGCGAGACCACCCCTATCACGATACCGGCAAGAGTGTAAAGCAGCATGGAAACAATATATACAGTGTGCATAGGACCGTAAGTCTTAGTAAGATAAGCTCCCGAAGAGCCTGTATGATATTCTGCCATACTGTAAAAGATACTGTATTTACCCATCGTACATGCCGTAAGGTATATGATCATCTGCACGGCGTACAGTGCAACACATAAAAATCTTGGAATATTCACCCTGCAGATATTACAGATTATAAGAAACACGAATAAAGGAACAAAGACTCCTATCACATAGGCAAGCTTATTAGCAAGCAGCGCTTCGTCAAGATTTTTAGAAGAAGCCATTGCGAAGAATCCGCCATTGCCTACAGTAAGAGCAAAGTTCAGCAGCAGGACATTCATATCCACAGCCTTCCCGTAAGCCATTATAATAAGCAGCAGGATCAATGCCGTGCAAAAACATACTAAGTAAATCATTTATAATCTAAATACTTCTCCTTTTCACGTACTCTTCAAAAAGTGGCAAAGTTATTTTCAGATATCCATATCTATCCCCATCTACCACCATCTTCTTGATCAGCCTGTCCCGGTAAGGCGTATACTGATTATTATCCCAGCCGATAATTTCCTTTATATCCTTAGCTTTGCCCTTCTCCGATACCGCAATTCCATATAGAAGCTTCCTGTCACCCCCCGATAGTTCCGACCATAGCTTGTCATACACATAATCTTCCAGATACTGACGATATTCCGACAAAGCATCTTTATAATTTCCATTATGCCTAAAAACAAAATACCCAAGAACCTGAAAGGCAAAAGAATATCCCTTTGTAAGGTTCGCCATTTCCATTGCCTCCTTTTGTGAAATTTCTAAATTCTTTTCATAGTTTTCAGCTATAGATCCAATATTCAATGCCCTAAGCTTTATCTCAGGAGCCCTGTACAGGAAAGTCAGATTTTTCTCATTTCTCAGATCATTAATATTATCATAGAGCCCCGTCATAATAAGATATATTGGCAGATCCTCTCTTAATAATATCTGAAAAACGCTTGCAAATTCCTTCATATACTCATTAGAAACCACCTCATCTATGCATACGAGCAGCTTTTTATTACGTTTTTTGAATTTTTCAAGTATCTCCTGGATCACTATCTGGGAATTAGCTGAATCAGCGGATTCATTTAATTGTATTCCAAATCCGGCGACAGAAATCCCCCCTACTTGCTTGAGAATTTTCACAAACCGTTTATCCTTTGAGAGAATCTGAGCCATAGTCACAAGAAGATTCTGAGAGGTGGAAAGCTCTATTGACTCCCATTCATCATTCTCTCTCAGCTCTTTAGAGATCTCTGTCATGAAAACAGTTTTACCACATCCCCTGACACCTGTTATCATATATATCTGCTGATTGGGCGGATCATTCAAAAAAGCTTCGATCAACTCATTCTTCTCCGTCAAACGCGGTATTACTTCTAACGGCTCCTTTCCAAACACAAGGGTATATGGGTTATTCTTCATGCATCTCCTTTATCACTTTTTATCACTTAAAATTATTTTTATCACTTTTTATCACTTCCATACTATTTTATCACTTTTTATTACTTTGTAAATAATGTCATAATAAAAATAATTTTTATTTTCGTCTCCCTCTTTACATTTCGACTTATATAATTAAAGTCGTATAGTTTCGAGGAGGTGATGAAAAGTCCAATGTAAGCTTACTCCATGCTTGACGAACTGTAAGCGGCGGAAGAGAATTTTGCTTCACAAAACTCCGGCCTTTGCCACTTAAAAATCTGCCACAACAGATTCCCCCTGCTTTTCTAGAGAAAAAGCAATTGTTTGCATAAGCTTCATAACAGGAACATGATCTTTAAGCGTGCTAACATTTTCTTTATCCCTCAACCAATTTGTCATAATCCGCTTATTGCTAGTACTATTATAAACTTCTGGATAAACCACTTTTGTTTCATATTCTTCGTCAGGAAGGAGCTTTGGATTTGCTCTTGTAATAATATGTGGTTTAACAGGAGTATGCTCCACAAATTTTCCATCGTCCCTTGGAATCTTATAGCATTTGACACTTGCTGCAAACAGAGTGGAAAGCTGAATCTCCATATCAAGATTGGATACCCTGCCGTTTTTGTTGTAGAGGTTTTCCGGAAAATCTGTCCATGTTCTGACAGATGGAGTAGTCTGTTCCATGGCGATTGTGCCTAGCGTTATCACTCTTTTCGTATCCTTGTCTCGCAGACAGAAGGTAGAAGTAATGTCAGTCTCTCCCCAATTTATTCCCTTTCCCTCATTTTGCCACCAGTCCGGGCAGTTATCGTCGAAGCGTTCACTTATAGGTTTTGGAATTCGGTCATTTTGGTCTGTTGGATATGCCGCATATGATGTGAAGGCAATCTCAAACTGCTTTTCTGGGAAAATCTTTTTATTTAAAAGTAGGAACCTGGCCAGCAAATCCACATAGTGGTAGCCTCCATGCATCAGCATTCCATAGCCATAACGATATGGATGGTCCTCACGAGTTAAATATTCCCGGTGTAAATTCCATACTCCCCCGGCATGTTTAATGTGAAATGAGGTTAAAGGTGCATCATATTTAAGCATCTTTTCTTTTATCATCTGATAAACAACATCAGCGTAGATTTCATGGCATCTTCCCAGAGTCATAACAGAAACATTACAATTGTTCTTTTCAGCCTGCTTTGCATAATAGTTCATCTTTTCCATCATAACCTCCGGACAGTACTTTCCATCCTTTTGAGGCAAAAAAACAGGCTTTTCTATCAGGCAAGAAATGCCATTTTCAACACTGTATTTCAGATATCTTTCGTGATAGCTTACTTCTGTAGCAATGTAGATTTTAATTTCATCGTGTGTGCTGCGAACCTTTTGTACAACCTCATCAAATTCCGCAAGTTGCTCTTTTTCATGTAGCACATCAGGTGTTGTAAGATAATATGTGCATTCCGGCTGGATTAATGCTCTGGCTAACCGCTTTACTATCTCATCGCGCTCTTTTGCTAAATCCACGATAGTAAATCCATCCAACACACCTTCTTTCATTGCAACATCAATAAGCTCCAAATATTTATTCAATACAATTTCATCAAACCCCACAACTATTAAATGACAACTCTTCCCCATAATAAACCACTCCTTTATCCTTTTTTTTGTTCTGCTTTGTTCGCACTTAACCATAGAATCAGGTTGTTACTGTTAAAGGCATTAAAATAATAAGTATCCTCTGCAAGTCCCATGACTATGCGTATTCCGGTTCCTTCATAAGGATTTCCATCCGTATTTTCATGGTACCAGGCAGTAGGGTCGAAGGCCTGATTATAATCACGCAACGTCAAACAAATTCTATTATCGCTAACAAAAAGTCTATATTCTGCTCCGGATATTTTTTGAATATCAGAATTGCCGTGCTGTATTATATTGCCAGCCATCTCCTCCATAAACAGAGCCATTCTCATGGCACTTTCTGTTTTAATTCCCTGTTTAGTGCAGAATTCCTCCATCTTCCGGCTTTCCTTTACAACATCATCCATGGAAGAAACATTTCCGTATAAATTATCACTGTTGTTACCACCAAAGTTTTCCGGTAGTAGCATGTAATGGTCCACTTTTTTAGGAAGCTGTTTGTTTTCAAAACAAATGATTATAACAACAGTTAGAAGTAATAAAAGTTTGCCAACTGCAATGGAAGCCAGGAGACCTTTTGAACCAAACATGAATGCCAATATTCCTGCAGAAATTACAGGTAGAACAAACCGATCCATGACATTTAATATGGTAACGATTCGCTGTCTGCGAATACCCCTTAGATAGTTGATATAAACACAGATTGGAATATCCGCCAGTTGTGAAAGAGCCATACAGCGAATTGCAAAAATACTAAGCGAAATTGTTCCTGAATCAACTGTATAAAACCCTGCAATCTGTGGAGCCAGTATAAATACAATGGCAAAAGTTATTATGGCAAAACGTATTGAAAGGTTTATTCCATATTTAAAAACTCTCTGAATACCCGCCTTGTCACTTACACTGTAATAAATTCCTGCCATAGAGACCATAGTGTTGGCAAGTCCATCTGATATGCAAAAAAGAACAATATTGAAATCGTATTGAATTCCTCTGGCAACAATGGCTGCTGTAGAAACAGCGAAAAACAGATTAAGACGATTTATGCCAACATCTCTTAAATTTCCTGCAAGACTCTGCACAAAAGCAGGCGAACCGGCCTTTGCAACCTCTATAATATCTCCAGAACTAAGTGATTTTAATGATAAAAAAGAAGTTCCGTTTTTTGATAACAAAAAAACCGCAAGCATTATAAGCTGAACCCACAATGATACTGATGTGGCAATTCCCATTCCATATGTGCCGCCATGGAAAATCAACACATTTGCAAGATCAAAAATGATATCTATGATGCACAAAATAACAGCGGAAAGACTAAATATCTTTTTACCGTTGTCTAAGATAACAAGAGGTCCTATTATCTGGACAATAAGCAAGGCCGGTATTCCAAACAAATAGCCTCGCATATAAGCAAGCATATTTTCATATAAAACAGGATTACTATTTTCTGTTACCCCACAGAAGGCTAACAACGGATTGGGGAATACCAGACAAAGCAATATGATAATTACAGCAGCAATCACGCCAGTCAAAATAGAAAAAGTAAATACACTATTTGACTTATCTTTTTTTCCTTCCCCAATAAAGCCTGCGCAGATTATTTGATTTCCGGAGGAAATAAAATATGCCACCATAAGGAAAATCCCATTCAGTGGTCCAAACAAAGCAATTGCAGAATAGGCATCATTTCCTAAAAACCTGCTGGTGATGATTCCATCCACGAATTGTGCCACAGTACCAACAAGCACTGTGAAAATCATAGCAACTGAGGCGGAGAAAAACATTTTTGAAATTACATCCTTTTTCTGCTTACTGCTAAACAGTTCTAATCCCCTCATGAACTCTACTCCCACTCTTTCACCACATCTAACCGTAACGAACCTACTGCACCTATGCCCCGGAGCTTACTCATACAACAGATACGGTTCCCTCTGCTCCATAAAGCGTGTAATGTCATCCTGCCAAGACGCTTTGATCTCCTCGCTGCTCTTTCCCTCTATAATCTGTTATAGTAGGTATAATACCTCAAACCAACATCCTGCATATCTACCACAAGCACATCAAACGTATCCATGTTCTCCTCAGATGGAAAGTGTGTATCCTCGTCACCATAGAGTGAAAGAATCATTACCACCGTAAGACTAAGAGCAACCCATTTTTCTGTTTTTTTCATAAAATTCTCTTCCTGCATTCGCAGCATGCTTTAGTGTTGCTGTATCCACTGTTTCCTTCATTGTCACCTTGCCCCTTACAGAATTATTCTTTTTTCAGATTTTTTATCTCAATCATGAACCTTCACCCCCTTTAAGATATCCTCCTTTTTTCTTCGTTTTGGATTAATCATCTTCTCTGTTCTGTCTACCATAAAAGTAAGCAGTCCTCCGAGAATGAAGTAGATGACAGCTACTGCGATTAAAGGAAAAAATGCCTCGTACGTTCTTCCTCTTACAATGTCCCCAATCTTTGTCAGATCCTGCACTGCAATGTACCCCACAATGGCTGTGGCTTTGATGAGCGAGACCACCTCTCCCTTGAAGCTAGGCAGAAAATGAGGAACTGCCTGCGGAAGAATGATCCTGAAAAATGAATGTATATCCCCATATCCGAGAGCGAGCGCAGCTTCCGTCTGACCCTTGTCTACCGCTCCCACTCCCATCCTGAGCATTCCAAATACACCTGAGCCAAACACAAGTGTAAATGCAATTACTGAGACCACTGTTCCGCTTATCTGCGTCTTTGCAAAAATGATATAATAGAGTATCATAAGGAGTACTACAACAGGCATTCCCTGTACAAGCCATACAAAGAAGTCTGATAATCCATTTGCTATTTTATTCCCTCTGTGGCATCCCATGAATACAAGGAATCCCAGTACTGTACCAAAAAGGATGGACAGGATCGTAATTAAGATCGTCGTAAATATTCCCTGCAAAAACAGCTTGTACCGATCTTCCCTGATAAAAGTCTTATAAAAGCTTTCCCGTAAATTCCCAAAAATTGAATGATTCTCCGATACGGCATCTTTTGAGCGCACGATCAGTACATAGAAAGCGGGCTGATACTCCACAAAGTCCATGGTTTCCTTTCGTTCATCGGTTGTTAAAATGGATCCACAGCCGATATCAGCCTTTCCCGAACCAATGGAGGAAAGCACAGCTGAAAAATCCATAGGTAAAAACTCCACATGTACATCCAGTTCCTTTGCTATCAAAAGTATGGTCTCTATATCAAGTCCGAGAAGTTTACCATCCTGACCGACATAACTCATCGGTTCCAGAGCATCACAAGCCGCCACCCTCACAGTGCCGTTTTCCCCCGGCCAGTCCTGCTCGGGAACAGTCTTTACGCTATCATCTACCCCTGTCCATTTTTTCCATAGTGCATCCTTCGTTTCCTGTGGAATCCTCTCGTAAGCCTCATCCCACTCTATGCACCTTTTATCTCCCTTAGCAAAAGCCAGACCAAATGCCGTCTCACCAAGGCTTTCCGGGAATACGGAAAGTCTTTCGTCCTTGTTTGCCACAAGCTCCGCAACAGCATTGTTCGTAAAACCGGCATCCGTCTTTCCCTCCTTGATTGCAAAAGCCATATCCGGCATATTCTGAAAATATGTAAATTCTCCAACATCACCAACTTTTGATGATATCAGTTCTTCAAAAGGTGCTCCGGTCAGCATGGAGATCGTTTTGCCGCGAAGTTCTTTAAATGTCTGATATTCTGGCTCTGATGCTGTTTCACCGTCCGCAGATAATGTATCCCGGAGATCCTCGGATGGAACCGCCAGCACAACACCGCCCTGATAGGTAGGTGCGGAAAACAGCACCTGCTCCTTTCTTTCATCCGTCACATTCATGCCGGTACAAAAATCATACTTTCCCGACTGCACGGAAGGGATACGTCCGGAGAAATCAACGTCACCTAGTTCAAGTGCATAACCCCTGTCACGGCAAAACCTCACCAGAATATCAATATCGTAGCCTACATTTTTGCCATCCTTAATATAAGACCACGGCATATCAGTGGCAGTAGTCGCCACCCTAATAGTTCCGTTTTCATCCGTAAGGTCTGACATATCGATCCGCTTTTTTTCTTCATCTGTCCCCATCCATATGTCATCAATTTCCTTTAATGTTCCGTTCAAGCGTATTTCATTCAGGAAATCACTGAACTCCTCACAAAGTGCGGCTTCCTGTTCATCATCCTTACGAAAAGCAAAGCTGACATCCTGTTTCGTAATCTTATCCTTAATATAATCAAGCTCCGGCTGCTCATAATGAATCATCTTTATATTTGGCTCATCCGCAAGAAAAGCATCAATTTTTCCCGCAAAAAGCGCAGTACTTAAATCCGGATAGGAATCAAAATACAGATACTCACTGTTCGGGAAATTTTCAGAGGCTATATCCTCCATAAGTGTTCCTGTGAGAACGCCTATCCTTTTGCCATTATAATCACGCCATTCCTTCTGTGCAGATGACTCACTTGCAGCCACCCCATCATCCGCAACCATAACCCCTGTATAGGTTTCCAAATATACATCAGAATAATTGATAGACTCTGCCCTTTCGGAAGTATATTGCAGATTCGATGCTATGATGTCCGCCTTACCTGTCTGCGTGGTCACCATAAGGGCATTCCAATTATAAGTCTCTACCTGAAGATCTGCTCCTATCTGCAGGGCAAATCTCTTCATCATCTCAATATCAAAGCCCGTGATAGCATTATCCTTGTAGAAGCTGAATGGCTCTACATCTCCGGAGGTAGCCACTTTAAGGACATATTCCGGGTTCTTAGCCTTTTCGATATCCGGCATGGTATAATCACCGTTTACCATCCATCGCTCATACATATCATCAAAAGTTCCATCGGATTTAATTTCAGCTATAAACTGATTTACCTTGGCTTTCAGATCAGGTATGTCCGATCCATCCGATACCGCAAGAGCAATCATTGTGGGAGCACCGATAGTTTCGTCCAGCACCCTTACACCTTGCAAGTCATTTTTTATGGCCAGATTCATTTGCATCTTCTCATATAAAAATGCATCCAGCTTCCCCTGTGCTACGGCTGTATATCCTTCAACTTTATTGTAATAATAAATCTCAGCATCCGGATACAGCTCTCTTGCCATCTGCTCCTGTATCGTGCTTTCCTCAACACCGATACGGATACCCTTCTCTGAAAGAAAAGCCGTTTCACTGCTGTCACCCGTGCCTGCAGCCACCGCCGTTTCGGATAAAAATATAAGCGATGCTGCAATAAGTATTGCCATTACAAAGACTATTCCCTTTATTACTCTGTTTCTATATAGTTCAAACATAAAACTCCTCACGAAGCCGATATCCCTTCATATCCCACTCCCGTTTAGAAAGAAAGTCTTTCTAAAGTATTTTCGTGATAGTCAGGATATTCCGCCCATCTTAACCCTATATAAAGGCTTAAGGACAGGGATAAGAGAGGCATTATCGGAAACGGTACATAATATGCATACCAGCACAGTCTGTCCGCAAAGGTATTCTCCGGTATGACATTCCATCTAAGCATGCGGAGTGCGAAAAGCATGACGATGAGCACGCCTCCGGCATACAAGCGCCTTCGTATATAGGCATCGGCTATCTCCGGCGCAAGCGATACCATCCAGAATATTGTAAGTGCACTATAGAAAACCTCACAAAATCCCGAATTTCCGACACAGCTGCTTATCAGATTCCATGCAGCCGTAAGTAACGCCCAGATAATGAGAACCCTGTCGATTTTCAGCCTGCTCTTTACCATAAACAGCCCGGTAAAAATCAGAGATCAGTGAACACAAAGAAAGTTCTGTATCATGATCTTCCCATCAGGCGTCATGATCGATTCGGGGTGGAACTGCAAGCCGTAAACCTTATTCTCCCTGTCCTCCACAGCCATCACCTCGCCGTCAGACGCAACTGCCGTGGGAATAAGACCGGCGGGCAGAGTCGAAGCATCAACAGCAAGCGAATGATATCTGCCGACAGTAATGCTCTTTGGCAGGTTCTTAAATATATCGCTGTCATCGCTGATACTCGCTTCGGACTGCTTGCCGTGCATAAGCTTCGCAGCGTAAGTAACGGTTGCTCCGTAAGCCTCGCATATCGCCTGATGACCGAGACAAACGCCGAGTATAGGTATATCTCCCTTAAGCTTTGTAACGACTTCCTCACATATCCCTGCATCTGCCGGTCTTCCGGGACCGGGTGACAGGATGATAGCAGACGGGTTCATGCCCCGCGCCGTATCTACCGTGCATTCATCATTCCTTATCACCTTTATATCAGGCTCTATATCCCCGATAAGCTGATAAAGGTTATATGAAAAGCTGTCATAATTATCTATCAATAAAATCACGGATTTTCCCTTTCCTGCTTAATAAATATGACATTGCATCCGATAAAAAGCCTCACTGCAGGCTCTGGTTTTTTACCATTATACTGTCTCAGCCTGTTTAATAGCCTCGACCACTGCCTTTGCCTTATTTACACACTCTTTATACTCATTCTCCGGCACGGAATCAGCGACTATGCCCGCTCCCGACCTGACAAAGACCTTGCCCTGCCTCTTGTACGCAAGCCTTATCGCTATGCATACATCAAGGTTTCCCGCAAAATCCACATATCCTATCGCTCCGCCGTATATCCCTCTCCTGTCTCCTTCAAGCTCATCTATTATCTCCATCGCCCTGATCTTTGGAGCACCGGAGAGCGTGCCTGCAGGCAGCACGGAATCAACCGCATCTATCGCATGAAGCTCATCACGCATCTCACCCTTTACCTCAGAGCCGATATGCATGACATGGGAATACCTTTCAATGCTCATGTACTTCTCGACCTTAACGCTTCCGAACTTTGAAAGCCTGCCTATATCATTCCTGCCAAGGTCAACAAGCATGTTATGCTCCGCCCTCTCCTTCTCATCCGCAAGAAGCTCCCTCTCAAGCCGCATATCTTCTTCGTGATTCTTCCCGCGAGGTCTTGTGCCCGCAAGCGGAAATGTCCTTACGGTTCCATTTTCTACCTTTACAAGCGTCTCAGGCGATGCACCCGCCATCTCTATGTCATCTCCTGAAAAATAAAACATATAAGGCGAGGGATTGGTCGTGCGAAGTACGCGGTAGGTATCAAGCAGGCTTCCCTCAAAACGAGCCTCCATAGGATTGGAAAACACAAGCTGGAATATATCGCCTTCATGTATATGATGCTTTATCCTCTCTATCTTTGCAGAAAACTCTTTCTCACTAAGCCTCGGCTTAAGCTCCTCTAAAAGATGCCCCTTTGTCCGCTCTGCTATCTTTCCGGTGAGCACGAGATTTTCCATCTCATCAAGCTTAGCCGTGACTCTCTTATAGTCCTCTTCTATATTCTCCGTATGTATATTGGAAATAAGCATTATCTTCTGCCTGAAATTATCAAAGCAGATAAGATCGTCAAAGAGCATGAGATTCACATCGTCAAACTTCTCCGCATCCTCGCCCTTGAACTTAAGCGACTTCTCACCGTACTGCACATAATCATAAGAAAAATAACCGACAAGACCGCCCGTAAGCGTAGGCATGCCGGGAAGCACAGGCGATCTGTTCTCATCAATAATCTGCCTGATATAGACCGACGGATGCTCAACGTTATACTCCGTAGCCTCTCCGTCCTTCACTACCTTAAGCACATGATCCTTACAGGAAATCTCCAACGAAGGATCATATCCGAGAAATGAATACCGTCCCCATCTCCTGCTGTCCTCCACGCTCTCAAGCATGAAGGTATGGGAGCTTACGCCAAGCAGTACCCTTAAAAGCTCCACGGGAGTCCTGATATCAGAGAGCATCTCCCTCACGACAGGTATCCGCTTATAATCCCCTGATCCCGCTATCTTCTTTATCTCATCAATCGAAGTCTGTATCATAACATCAAAACCCTACTTCCTCTGATACCCTGTGATCATCGTCATTATGAAGCATACCACCGTCGCCCATGCGAAAAACTTATGATATTTCATGAAATCACTCCTCCTCTTTGCTGTCAGGAACCTTCTGTACCTGAGTCTTATCTCCTCGCCGGAATGAACATATTCAAGCTTATCTCCCATGATGTTTCGCATGACCTCGTAAGCCTCTCTTCCGGTACAGTGGCAAGTGTAAAATTGAGTATGATACTTCTTTAGCTGCTTTGCGATGTCAATTATCTCTAATAGCTCATCATCCGTATAGCTGTCCTTCTTCATCAGATGAAAGCCGCTTATCACCGCATCGGGATCGTCCTTATACCTCCGTCTGTATTCCTCAAGGATATTCAATATCCCATTATGGGCGCAGCCGGAGAGTAATATATTCCGTCCCCTGTATGTTATGACAAGGAAATGCTCATGTGCGAAGCTGTCCTGTTCGTATTTACCGCCGGTTTTCACCTTAAGTCTCTTATTCGCAGACGGAAGCTCATGAGCCCTTTTCTCTACAGTAAACAGCTTAAGCTCATCATCTATTACGAAATCCCCATCAAGGAATACGACCTGCGAAAGACTGGCTACCTCCTTATCCATCCCGATATAGCGGTATTTATCTTCTCCGTCATAAGCATAGAATTCGCCATCCGCCATGCTCTGCACGTATATCTTCGCATCCGGATTAAGCCTTGCAAAGCCTGTGACGCCTCCCGTATGGTCGTAATGTCCGTGACTAAGTACCACGGTATCAACCTTAGTCAGATCTATACCAAGCCTCTTTGCATTCTCAAGCGTGGCATCGGATGGTCCCAAGTCCATCAGAAGCTTGTGCTTATCAGTCTCGATATAGAACGAGAGCCCGTGAACATATTCACAACCCGCTCTCCCCTCTGTATTCTCTATAAGATTAACAATCCTCATCCCTAGCCCTTTTTATGAATCGTGATGCTGCGCGCATCAGCTCGTCCCTGTCACTTGCAGTCACGGAAGGGCGTCCTATCTTTTCCCTTGAAGCGCCTATCTTGTCCGCAAGTGTAAGTATCCATCCTTCCTTATACCTTGGAAATCGTATTTTGAGAGGGAACATATGGCAGAGTATGGAATCAAGCACGCGCTCATTCTGCTCTCCCGTCATGGAAATATAGCTTTCCGCGGACTGCTTGGGATGACGCACAAGGCATTGTACGTTATTATTGAATTTTTCTTCCCTTCCCATTATACCGAGATCGTGACACAGGCTTGCGGCTACCGTATTCCTTAGCGTCTCGTCATCCGTAAGCCCGTGTCGCAGACATATCTTCACCGCCTCCGCCGCAACTCCTAAAGTATGGTCGCCAACGGTGGTACTCATATGATGCGTCTGAGAGAAGGTCTCCTGAAATTCATCCGAAAGCAGTATGTCCTTCCCGTATTTTACGATAATGTCCCTGATCTCATCCTTCATCTTCGCAGCTCTTATATCTTGGTGTCAAAAGTCATCGCCTCTCAGAGCCATGCTCCGCTCCAAGTAAGTTTACGAGAAGGTTGCTCCTTGTGTCAAGGATTACGTATTCTTAGAATAGATGTGGCAATAATTTAAATACCGGCCACACATTTTTTATGTAAAAGCACCACCCAGCATTTTTCTGCATGAGTGGTGCTTTCCTTTCACGGTCTGTTCCGTTAAATGCGTTGATCCGCCGCGGGATATCAAGCCTTACCCGGAGTAGAGCCGCTTCCTGTGCCTGAGCTGCTGTTGTTGCTGCTGACGTAGCCCAGCTCGGTGCTGAACTGGATGACTACATCCCCGGTCGTGGCCACGTTCGTATAGGCAAGCGCCGTATTAAGCGCCGCCGCCGCGACCACGAGAACTGCAGCCGCCGCAACCGTAAGCACAGATACCGCAAAGACTCCCTCGACTGCAACCGCCAGGGATGTGACCGCTCCCACGGCTTCCGCCACGAATACGAAGAACGCCGCAAATAGCAGGCATCCGCCGTTGACCATCTCAAGCTCCTCGGGCGTAAGGTTATCCGGACAGAGCGGGATCGGTACGTAGATCGTATCCTCCGTACACTGATAGATCTCCCACTTCCAGCCTTCAAGCAGTATCTGCTTTGAGTCCTCGTCCGAAAGATCCTTGACATTCTTCAGCAGGATTCCGTTAAGCTGCTCGATGGCGGGCTTGATCGCCTCATAAGGAAGCACATGGATCATGGTCTTTTCGGGCGTTTCTATGATCTTGTACTCCTTGTCGTGGTCATAGTCCACGCCGTACTCCTCAAAGACAGCCTTCGGGTCATCCATGAAAGCCTCTTTGAACTCGTCCGACTCCCAGCACTGCGAGAATACCTCGCCGAGCTTCTGGAACTGGTCGTTGAGCTTATTTTTCAGCTCCTCCCTCTGCTCCTCGGTAAGCTCCTGTTTCTTGTTTTCGTCCACTTTTTTCTCCTTTCTTTTAGATTTGTCCGCTCTCAAGTTCAAGTATTCCAAGCTCCCACAGCCGGCTGATAGCATAGTAGAGCATCTCCGTGCGCACAAGCGCTCCGCCAAACCTCTTTGTAAGCTTTGCCACTATCTCGCCTCTTGTGTGATAGCCGTCCTCAAACATCTCAAGCATGTCATTGTATATGTCGCCGCTCTCATTAGCGGCTATCGTGAAGCGGGCGCCCTTCCCGCAATCCACCACTATCTGCTCACCGTCCTTCTCCCATGAAAGACCTTTCCTGAGTCTCACCCTGTCCTTCGGTGAGATCGTGTTCTTCATGTACTTCTTTATCATGGCCTGCATAGCCTCGATACAGCCTTTGGCATCGTCAAAAGGCATATTATCGATGATGATCTCACCCGTGGGATGATCGTCATCCGCCGATGTGGGAGTAGTAAGCCTTACGGTCTTATTGCTGAAATTCACGATAAAGCCCGTGACGCAGGATATAGTGCCGTCAAGCTCGCCCTGCTCCTTACCCCGCCTCCCGGCATTTGCAAAAGCCGTAGCCTTTGACTCCTCGTATTGGGGAAGCAGTTCGGTATATACAAGCTCCTCCGGCGTGAACTCCTCGAATATCTTCAATACGTCCTCCACCGAAAGTACAGAAAAACGGTATATCGTCCTTCCGTCCTCATTAAGCTCCGCAAGAAGTCTATGCATACGCTCCTTGTGCCTTAGTGCGACCGCAGTGGTTATCTGCGGTATGCGGTCAAATATCCTGATATAGTCTTTAAGGAAGCTCTCGTAGTCATGGTTATCAAGGGACTCCGTCGCAAAGTACATGGTTCCCTCTCCTGCGCAATCACCGAGAAGCTCCTTCGTACCAATAAGTACGTCATTAAAAAGCCTCGCATTTTCCTCATCATACCGGAAGACACTCTTAAGCCTGCCCGCATTCAATCCGCAGAATTCACACCCGACAGAACAGCCCTCCGACAGCTCTACGGTAAACGGCACATGCACTATGACCTCGCACCTGCCCCCAAGGACAGCGAGACACCTGCCCTGCTGTCTCTTGTGCCATTTCCTCATTGCCTTGTTTGACGGACAGTTTTTCTCCTTTATCTCATCCCTGTATTCAAGCTTCTTTGCTATATAATCCGCATATTTGCGAGCATCAGAATCAGGAAATACCGGACGCATCTGAAAGCTGTCCTCCGCCTTGCCCGGGTAAAACGAAATGTCTTCTACAGTAAGCGGAAAGCCATACTTTTTAATCACCGCCTGCGGGTCCGCCACCTCCTCGTCATGGAAGCCCGGTATCATAGCATCATATTCAAGGAACCTCTTAATCCACGCTATCTTATGTTCATCCTCTTTTGCAAAAAACCTGTCCATCACAATCCCCTCTAAAAAACAATTTTTACACCGCTCTGATGCTGATATCGTAACTGCCCTAACATACCTCAAAAGAATTTGGAATCAACGATAAGCCCCTGCTTCCAAAACTGGTTTATAAGCCAGTATATCTGCTCCGGCGGAGCCTCCGTTTCCTTCATGAGAAGCCTCACAAGCCCGTCCTTCTTGTATTTCCCCTCGATAAGCTTCTCTACAAGCGCCACGCCAAGGTTTCCCCGACCCTCGTTAAGCGCCTTCCTGTCATACTTCTCTATGGGGAGCACGTACCCGCTGCTCTCGCTCACGATCGCCTTTCCATGCTCCGTATCCTCAAGCCTTAGATAATCATAGAGCTTTAGCTTCTCATCAGACGGAACGGCATCCCTCATATATTCATCTATAAGCCACAGGAGCTTTTCCTTAAAGTCTTCCGCATCGGTAAACGTGACCTCCGGGGTCTCCGATATTCCGTTCGGAAATCTCCCGGTCTGGTGGCAGGGCGTAAGTATATTTATCGTCCTCCTGCACATATTTACCCTGAAGCCGTCCACGCAGCATATCGTACCGGGGTCTACATGCTTAAGCCCCTTAAGCCTCTTTATCTCGTTTTTAAGCACGGGAGCGTCAAGCGTAGCGGCTAAAGCCTCATCTATTATCTTCGCATTATCCCTTGTCCTTGTCCGCTTTCCGGCATTTCCTATCTCGTTTCCGACGATCGTGTAAGGCAGGAAATACGGGGCTTCCTCGTACTGCGTGATAAGCTCGACATTCACAAGCTCCTCCGGCGTGAACTCCCTAAGGGCGGTTCTTGCCATATCAAGGCTCCTTAAGCTGAACCTGTGAATAAAACCGGCCTTGTCGTCCAGCTCATGCACAAGCCTCCTGGTCCTCTCGATATCCCTGTCAAATACCGCAGTGGTTATCTGCGGTATCATATGAAACTCCGCATAGTAATCCGCCTCAAACTTCTCATAGTCAGGATTATCCAGAGGCTCGGTTGCAAAGTACATCATACCGAAGCCCGCCGCGTCGCCAAGCACCTCATGAAGCACCGACAGCACTCCCTTGAAAAGCACGGCGTTCTCATCCGTATACCTATAAAGTCCCCGAAGCCTCTTCGCTCCAAGTCCGCAGTAGTCACAGCCCACGGAGCATCCATCCGCAAGCTCCATCGTAAGTATTGCGTGTATGAAGGAGATGTTCACTCCCCCCAATGCGCTGTCGCATCTTTTATTGTTGCGCTCACGCCAGACTCTTACCTTCTTATCCGCCGGGGCGCAGCCCTTGTCGCGCAGGAAATCCCGGAAAGCAAGCTTATTGCCTACAAACTGTGCATATCTGAACATCGGCTCGCTCATCTTATCAAGCACGTCGTCAGACTTCATCATCCTCTCCTTGTACTCGCTGTTCTCGGAGAGGAATATAAGCCTCATCTCATCAGGATCAAGGTCAGACAGTCCGTTGGCACGAAGAAACGCTCCCGTGTCCGCCTCGAACTCTTCGGTAGCTCCGGGTATGCATCCCATCAGATCCGCTATCCGCTTCACCTTCCCTGTAAGCTCAAATATTCTCCTGTACTCTTCCTCGCCCATCTGCTCCCTTGTCATATAGGCAAGCTTTTTCTGATGATCGTTCATGTCTTTCCTTTTATCCTTATTACATATACTATCTTGGACTTCTCTATTCCACAGTCACCCTTACTACCGTCATCAGCGCATCCTCTTCAAGATGATCTATCGTGAAGGTCAGCGAGCCGTCATGCGCAACGGTCGCAGAAACCCAGTCATAATCATGCTGCGGAAGCTTATCGCTCGTCGTATAGAGGATATATACGTTGTCCTTAAATACAGCACCCGTGTCCTTCCAGATATAAGTCCGGACTCCCATATCCGAGGCATTCCCTTCCTCGTCCTTGAAGCTTACCTTCTTCGCCGCAAGTATCTCATTCTCATAGCGGTCACCGAATTTCTTCTCCGTGAAATCAGCGCAGACCTCTTCCAGCGTATTCTTCGCTACTTCTGTCGTGCCTATCTCGCCGTCCGTCGTATACAGCTCATCTTCAAGAAGCAATACTGACGGATCGAATTTATCCGCTTCAAGCTCGTCATAGTAGGACTGTGCCGTGCCGTAAGCCCCGTAGCTCTTGGGAGACGGCGTATCGTCCGCATACAAAGTAGTCGAATCCTTTGCGACCTGCTCCTTTGCCTGTGACTGCATAGTTTCTCTCGTGACCTTGTAATCCGGATCGGTAACAAGCCGTTTCTCGTGATAGAAACTGTATTTCGTTATCTCATGCTTCACGCTGTAGCTTGAATCAATGACGAAATATGCAATGTATGTCTCGCCGTCTATTAAAGTATCCGCATCCGCCGTGTAAGATGGTGAGTCAGACAGAAGCCTTCCGTTGCGCTTCCAGCTTACAAATCTGTAGCCGGGATTCGCTTCCGCCTTAAGCGTAACGGTGTCATCAGAATTGACTATCTCATAAGCTTTACCACCGCTCGCAGGAGAAGCTATAACCTTGATACCTGCTCCGCCGCTGGTCGAATTAAATACCGCTGTATAGTATCCGTCCTTTGAAATATTAGCGATCGTCAGCGGATTCGCCTGATAAATGGAACCGCTTGAATCAGTCCAATAACTAAATATATAACCTTCCTTGGCTTCAGCCGTCAGCTGGAAGGTAGAGCCTGCTTTCACCCCCGGATAAACAGTCTTGCTGCTCTTAAAAGTCCCGCCGTAACTCGTGCCGTCCGCTTCATATGCCGGTGTAAGCTTCGTCATACCGGAGCCCTCAGGCGCCATATCTACGGTAACAGTGTAATCGCTTGCGGAATAAATAGGCGTGAATACCGCAATATAGTTTTCCGCAGCCATCACATCAGTCACGACAAGGGGATTGCTCGTATAGCTTCTGCCCGATGAATCATCCCAGCGCTCGAATTTATATTTATCCGTATACAGTGTCTTTGCCGAAAGAGTTAGATTAGTTTCCGGATCGACATGTATTATTTTGTCATCATATATGCTTAAGGGTGTCTCCTTCCCCCCTGTCATATACGTGACATCCACAACGCCCACCTGAGTATCGCCGTCTTTCTCAGGAGAAAGTATCACCCTGATAGGATAGCTTGCCGCAGAGAAATATGCAGTATAGGTATCGCTTCCGCTTATCCTTGATAGATTAAGCGTTGCATCGAAGAACTTATCCCCGGCGTTATTCTGCCAATAAAGGAAGGTCTTTCCGGGGTCAGCGGTCGCAGTAAGCGTAGCGCTCTTAGTGCCGTCCGTCACGGAATAAACCCCCGCTCCCTTGCCGGCAATGCCATCACCTGCAGCCGATACCGTACCCCCGTCTATAGGATTGGTCTTTAGTGTAAGTGTGTAGTCCGCCTTTGCGAATACTGCCGTATAGTATCCGTCGTCCCTGACATTAGCGACAGTCAGGGGATTAGCCTGATACATTGCGCCGTTAGAATCAGTCCAGTAGCTGAATTCATAACCGTCGCTCGCCTCTGCGGTAAGCAGGAAGGTTGTACCTGCGTCAATGGTATATCTTTTCTTCACAGACTGGAATCCGCTGTCATAGGTAGTATTGTCTTCCTTAGTATATGTAAGCTTCGACTTTCCTCCTCCTTCCGGAGTAAGGTCTACGGTAATGCTGTAATCGCTCGCCGAATAGATTGGCGTATAAACCGCAGTGTAATTCTCCGCCCCCATTATGTCTGTCACTATCAGGGGATTATTCGTGTAGCTTTTGCCCGTGGAATCATCCCATCGCTCGAACTTATATTTATCCGTGTATAAGGTCTTGGCGGACAGCGTTATATCCGTCTTGGGATCGACATGCCTGATGCCTCTGTTCCCATCGTTATACTTGATCGCATCTGTTGTCACATTACCGCCCGTGGTGTAAGTGAAGTCTACCACACCGACCTCTTCTCCATCCGCAGTCCCCGGCGTTAGCATGACCCTTATCGGATAACTGCTCGCTGAGAAATATGCCGTATAAGTATCACTCGCACTTATCCTAGATAGGACAAGCGTGGCATAGAAGAACTTATCTCCGAAGCTGTTCTGCCAATATAGGAAGGTCTTACCTGTATCAGCGACTGCATGTAGTGTGGCGGGCTTCGTGCCGTCTGTCACCGAATAAACCCCTGCTCCCTTGCCGGCAAGTCCGTCTCCATCAGCAGATACTGTGCCTCCGTCTATAGGATTGGTCTTTAATGTCAGCGTGTAATCCGCCTTCGCAAATACCGCCGTATAATATCCATCGTCCCTGACATTAGCTATAGTCAGAGGATTAGCCTGATACATAGCGCCGCTTGAATCAGTCCAATAGCTGAACTCATAGCCATCATTAGCCTCTGCGGTAAGCAGGAAGGTAGTACCTGCGGGGATAGTGTATTTCGTTTTTACATTTTTGAATTCGTTAGCAACGGTATCATATGTTAGTTTCGCTTTTCCTCCGCCCTCCGGGGCAAGGTCTACCGTGATGTTGTAATCGCTCGCCGAATAGATTGGAGAATATACTGCGGTGTAATTCTCCGCTGCCAATATATTAGTTACTATCAGGGGATTGTTCGTATAGCTCCTTCCTGTCGAATCATCCCATCGCTCGAACTTATATTTATCCGTGTATAAGGTCTTGGCGGAGAGCGTTATGTCTGATTTAGGATCGACATGCCTAATGCCACTCCCCAAATCGTTATAATGGATTGTCTCTGTTGTCGTAGCACCGCCGTTGGTATAGGTGAAGTCAACTACTCCCACCTCTTCTTCGTCCACCTTACCGGGGGTTATCATAACCCTGATTGGATACTTGTCCGACGAAAAATATGCCGTATAGGTATCGCTTCCGTTCACGGTATTAAGCACAAGCACTTCCTTAAAAAACTTATCTCCGGCACTGTTCTGCCAGTAGAGGAAGGTCTTATCGGTACCAGCGGCAGCCGTAAGTGTCACAGGCACTGTACCATTCGTTATCGAATATACCCCTACATCAAGGCTCCCTACCGCTTCTCCCGTTGCTGTGACCGTACCACCGTCTATGGGATTCGATTTCAAAGTGAGTGTATAATATGATTGCGTGAATACTGCCGTTAAAGTCTTGTCAGCTATCATATCGGTCAATATCATTGGATTGTCCGTATAGGCTCTTCCATCTTCATCTACCCAGCTGTGGAAGACATAGCCGTCCCCCGCCTTTGCGGTAAGGGATACATTACTTCTTGCCTTGACGGAAACCTCCTCTTTTACACTTGCAGTACCGGATGTTGCCGTGCCTTCCTTTGTCGTTATTGTGTATGATATTTCTCCGCTGCTCGCCGGTGATATGTCGAGATTCAGTTTGATGTCTGAATTGCTAATGTAATGCGCCGTATAGGTATCATCTCCGTAAACCGCTGATAGTGTCAGCGGATTTGAAGTAAACTTCTGTCCAGCGCTGTTCGTCCAATGGCTGAAGGTATAGGTTGAATTTTCAGTCGCCTTAAGTGTAGCCGTAGCCCCTGCAAGCACAGTGTAAACGCCTGTGTCTTTTTGCGTAACGTCGTCGCCGGAAGCCTCTGTCTTTCCTCCGTCTACGGGATCGGACTTTACGGTAATGGTATAACTTGACTTCTCGAACTCTGCCACATAGGTAAGGTCGTCTTTTATGCCGGATATTGTAAGTGGATTCTGGGTTGTCACCGTGCCGTCGCTTCCTACCCATTGCTTGAAGCGATAGCCGTCAGTAGTATTAGGGGTAGCCGTGAGCGCGACGCTGCCGTTTGCCTGTACGGTCGTAGTGACAGCCGTACCGCTGCTGCCGGTTTCAGCGGATGAGCTTCCGCCCGTGATAGAAGCCTTATTAAAGTTTCCTGCCGTATCATTACCTAAAGGGCTTACCGATACCGTGACTTCATAGTCCTTCCTCTTGCAATGAAGAGTAAGGTCATAATCCTCCGTTACGCCGGCTATCTCAAAGGTTGGCGTGGTAACGGTATGCGTCACGCCGTCCTTTGTCGTATAAGTCCAGCTCTCGAACTCATAGCCGTCCGCGGGAAGCGCAGTAATTTTAGCGGTATTGTTCTTACCGTAGGTTCCAGTGCCCGAGGCCGTGCCGCAGTTTTCGGGGTCTGTATTAGCAAGTCTTACCTCGTAGGTAGTCTTTGTAAATACCGCCTTATATACGACTATACCACCGGGAGATACCTGCATCGGATTTTCTTTGGATTGCATTATGTAAGACGTGCCAGGATTCATAGGATCTGTATTCTCGCACCACTCCCAATGGTCGAACATATATCCCTCATTGGGATATGCCGTTATGGTGGTCGTAAAATCCGTAAGTCCCACCATATCTCCGGCGGTCGTACCCGCCCCCTTCGGTACTGCTGCGGTTATGACTCCATACCGATAAGCTGTAGTATTGCCTATATCATCATGAGTTTGCCAAATGTTGATAAGGATAACATCATCTCCCGCATTTTTTAAGTTTTCAATTTCTGTTTCAGATAACTTTTCATATGCGTACGTAACATAAATCCCACCATCATGATAATCGTTGGTACCACTACCGTCGCTTCCAATCCTTCTCCACTGATCATAGCTATTCTCATTATTTTCATTTGAACAATAGCAGCCTGTGTAATGGTAGTTTTCGTTATATATTTCTTTATATGTACTCTTATTTGTCTCAGAATCATAATAAGCCAGAGTATATGACTTCGACATGTTTTTTTGGAAGCCCGAAACAACATATGGAGAGCTTGTAAGATCATCTATAGAATGAATTTCTACCGAAGAGCTTCCGACTGTCCATTTGTTAGAGTTCTCGTCGGCAAGATACACCCATCCGATTGAGGGGAACATCGTGAGTATCACATTATAGCTACCGCTAACACGGGTAAAGCTCGCACTTACATGTACATCGTTATGTAAATAACCTCCATTAATCGTTATTGTACTGCCATCCTCTGAATATGCTTCTTCACTTATACTTCCTTTAGAAGCCCAAATGGACCACGAACCAAACTCATAATCTTTCGATGGCTCCGCCGTAAGGGTAAGCGTTCCGTCAACGGCCACGGTTCCCCCTCCCGTGACATATCCACCCGTATCATCCACCACAGTCGACGTAACGTCATAACCGGTTCTTGTAAATTTGGCATAATAAGAGTCCTCGATTGTTACGTTCGTAAGCAAAAGTGTTTTAGAGGTTCCGGCACTATGATTAAAACTCTCATTGGTGTACCAGCCGTCAAATTTATAGTTCCTGTAAGGTGTGGCAGTAAGCGTTACGGTTCCGCCGCTTTCAACTTCCGTCAAAGAAGGCACGGTTCCTCCGACACCTTCCTGATATAATGTGGAACCATTTCCATTCCCCATTGCCTTCGCATAAATCTTGACGTTACTGCCCGATGAACCCAATAGACTCATCCTTACGCTCTGCAAAGCTGTAAGGTTTGACAGTGCCATAGTGCTTAAGTTAAGCTCCACCGGCTCTCCCGCAGAGGTTTCATTCTCCGGCACGAGGTATACGCAGTCCTGCACCGCTGCCACATTGTCAAGCGAGAAGTTAAGCTCTCCGTTATTTAAGGCTTCCGAGGCAGAGGCATAGTACAAGACCTCGCTGTCTTCTTCCGTGTAGGGCTTATCCGTCACCATCACGGAAACGCCTGTCGTGTTAAGGTAATTATTTATATCAGAGCTTTTGTCTTCCGTGCCGTATAAGGATTCATAGTCAAGGTAGGTGTCGGAGCGAAGTCCTGTGACGCTTACCTCTCCGTCCTTATACATCACGTCGTCATAGGATAAATTCAGCGTATCATCGTACAGCTTTACATTCCATGTGTCGTTCTCACTGCTTCCCGTGACATTCTTCACAAGCTTCGACACGGCACTCTCTGCCTTAACTTTAGTCAGCTCGCCGTCATCAAGCTCCGGCAGCTCGCCCTTATAGGTGTATACGACATTATTCTTTCCGAGGTCGGCGTTTGCCGCCTTGCGGTAGCTGTTCTCCTCAGACGCTTCCGCAAAGGTATGGTCGGAAAGCCATGCGTAAAGCGTAGATAAAGTCCCCGACGAACGGCTCCACAGGGGCTTATCCTCATCTAACAGACCGCTCTCCTTCATTTCCTCATATTCCGAATAAGAGGGCAGATACACCCTCTCCCCCGCAAGCACGGAGTTAGACGAATAAGCGTACTCATTATCGTCCACTCCCTTGGTCGTACCCATAAGAAGGCTCGCATACTTCGCCCTGTCAAGATCGCCCTCCGCTTCCAAAAGCTCCGTGTCGAGCCGATCCCTTATTCCGCTCATAAGCCACTCGGAATCACCCTCGTTGCTGTCGCCCCATGAAGCGTCCTGCACTTCCTCTTCAAGCAGGAAGACGGGCTTCGAGTACATATTTCCGTCGCTTACTTCCCCGTTTGCGGAAACGGACATTACCTGCCACGGGTCTTCGTCAGAGAATACATTAAGGTTCACCCTGTCGCCCGCTTTTATATATCCCGCTCCAAGCCCTATCTGCCTCTC
>JAFTAP010000074.1 GCA_017455525.1 Lachnospiraceae bacterium | reverse complement strand
TTAAAATCTTTCTCCTACAGACAGTAAGGTAAGAAGAGATATCCCGTCTGTATCATGGGTGTAAAGCTCTTCTCTGGTGATCTTAAGAGATTGCGGCGGAAGCGTCATGCCTGCCTTTTCATACAATGCCCCGATCAAAAGCTCCGGTTTAACATTATCCTTGGAACCGGCTGATACCTTCATTCGTAAAACAGATCCATCATAAGAAATATCATGAACTAACGGTCTGAGGTCGATCTCTTTATACTCAGAGTTTTCATCATATGCGGTAATTCCATTTCCCGACATGGTTTTCGTATTATATGAAGCCTGCTTCACATGGTTTTTTTTCTTCTTATTATTCTTAACAGCCTTTTTTATAATATAAGAATCGCTATCCATGAAAAAAGACACAGCAGACTTCATATCAAAAGCAGGCTCATATCCCTCTTTGAAGGTGACGGAGTAATCAGCTCCACGGACAGATGCCATTGCATTTTCGCATTTTTCAGGAAGCAGCACACAATCAATGACTTCAATCCCCTCCGCCATCTCCTTATTCATACGGTTCACGATATCATCCGATGAAGAAGCGTCCGTTACCTCTACATCAAAATATTCCCCGTCTGACTCGCACCCGACCGACAAAGGCATGGCAAAAGCCATCTTCTGATGCGGCGAGAATCCGCCGGAATAGACGACAGGAATCTCTGCTCTCCTGTTCACCCTCTGGAAATACCTCTGCATATCCAGATGCCCGATATACCGCACCGCCCCGTGCTTTGTGAATTTTACCCTAAGCTTCATATGCTAAGCTGTTCATGTGTATTCTTGTGAACTCATGTGTATTCATGTGTACTTTTTAAAACCTTGTGTACTTCAGTGAACTTTTTTATAACTCTTTATAACTTTTTACACATCATTCACTGATAAAAAGCACACCCAAAGTGCCGGGTCCGCAGTGGCAGGATACTATACCCCCCGCTCTGGTTTCTACTATATTATCAAAGTGACCCAGTGATTCAAGATAGGCTCTTACATCATCGGCTATTGCCCTTTCAACGCCTGAATGGGTGATGAACACAGTATCCTTTTTGGCAGTTCTAAGGTCAGCTTCCATGTCCTTTACATATTTCATTATGACAGAATGAAGGTTTCCGCGGTATTTCTTATCAACGTGCATCTTACCGTCTTCTACGACTATCTTCGGCTTGATATTAAGCGTGCCCGCAAAGACTTTGGCGACGGATGAGCATCTCCCGCCTCTGTGAAGATATACGAGCGTATCTATGACAAAGCTCGCCCTTACTTTCGGAATTATCGTATTAAGCTCAGCCTTGATCTCTCTTATATCCGCTCCCTTATCACGAAGCTTCACGGCTTCCTTTATGATAAGCCCAATGCCAGTAGAGAGATTCCTTGAATCAATTATTTCTGTATGATCCTCATAGTCTGTCTCCTGCGCCGCAAGCCTTGCAGCCTGGCAGGCACTTGAAAAATCCTCCGAGATCCCGATGAATACGATATCATCTCCAGCTTCTTTCGCCTCACTAAAAGCCGTCACAGCATCAGCTGGCGGGAATGCAGCCGTGGTCGGAACGGCTTTATTAGCGTCAGCCCAATCGAAGATCTCGTCATAGCTAATATCTACGCCGTCCTTACCTGTCCGATCTCCCATCGTAATATAAAGCGGGATTATCCTTATATCATTCTCCCTAATATATTCAGGGCTCAGATCATTTGTACTGTCTGCGTAAATCCTTACCATAATTAATCCTTAAAGCTGAACGTTGAACAGATTCCTAAGCTGATTAACTATATCATCCGATCCGGCGTTTATAAGGGCTGCCTCGTTGACCGAAGACAAGGACTTAAGCTGATCCTCAGCGGAACCTCCGTTCAGATTATATCCTATTGTGTATACCGGAACCTCAAGCCCGCCGACTATCTTCGTTGTACGTCCTAGATTGACACCCCTGTTCGCATCTCCGTCAGACAGGACAAAAAGCATAGGTTTCGCATCCGGTATCTCCTCCATCTTATCCTCTATCATCTTAAGGGCTACCAGCACGGCATCATACGTTGCAGTTCCTCCCGATGCAGTAAGCTGCTTTACCGCCCCTGAAAAATATGCTCTCTGGGTTGCATCGAACTGCTCAATAGGAAGATTAATATATACCTGATCATTATATGATACCAGACCAATGTAATGATCACTTCCTATATACTTAGAGGAAGCCGTAAGCGATTCCTTCAGAGAATTTATCGGAAGCCCGTCCATCGATCCTGACACATCGGAAACAAAAACTGCTATTATCGGTCTTCCCCCATCCTTTGAAGCTTTCCATATCTTCTGGGCGGAAACCCATCCCGCCCCGTCCAGACCGGGATCCTGAGCTTTATATTCGTCATGCAGATTAAAGCCCTTATCAGATGCTACCTTCTGCATTTCTTTAGACTGCAAAAAATCCGTAAAAAGCTTCGCTGCTTCCTGCCTGTCCTTATCCACGTAGTCAAAAGTATACATGGGATGATCGTGCCTTATGCCCGCAGGAGTATAAACGTAATTCTTAAGCTCCGGCGTATTCATATAGGCCTGTTCTTCCATAACCATGGCTTTGATTATCCCTTTGGCAGCCTGCTCGCGGAGCACAGCGGTTGTATAAGCCACCGGAGGCGACTGCTTCTGATAATCCAGCAGTTTCCCCGCAGCCTCATCTGACAAAGGATCCGAGGGATCAAATGCCTTAAGCATAGCTGCTAATATATTAAGCCCGGTGGATGAAGTATAGGGATTTGTATAAGCAAAGGTTAGGTCGCCCGCAAGTGAAGCCTCCAAAACCTTATCAACCGTGACTTCCCCGTATTTCCCTTTAAAATCATCATAGGTTGACTTCTCCATCAGTACTCCTGCCGTATTGCCTGCCACCCTGTCGGCTAGCGTCACCACATTGAACCCCTTGGCTTTAAGCATCTCTCCCCAGGCTGCATTTGAAGGAGCGAAGACATCCGGTCTGTATCCACCGTCTTCTATATATGTCACAGCTTCGCCGGATGTTATCTTCCTTACGGAAACAGAAACTGACTTTCCCGAGATCTGCTCACCTCTGGAATTAAATCTCTCGGCTGCGACAGTCATCCAATCATCCGGAGCTTTTGAGCTCATCTCGGTAGCTGCGGCAATTTCTATTTTTATCTGACCATTGCCCTCTGCGACAATAGGAAAAGTACTTATATCAGCAAGAGTCACAGACTCCTCTGAATCTTCATATATGTCAAGAGGCGCTTTTATTTCGGCAGGTCTTATCTCCTTCCAGTATGCATCAAGCTCCTTAAGACTCTCTTCTCTTGAATACACATCATTTCCGGAGCCTAATGTATCGCCGCATCCTGTAGCAAGTACAGCACATGCAGCTATCAATGCGATGATCCTAACGCTCTTAACCATAATCCTACCTCCTCAGTTCCTATCTATCCCTTTGATCGTATCCTGTATCACTTTTATCCAGTTATCAAGCAGAGACCTGTCTGCTCCGCCTTCTTGAGAATTATACTTATCAATCCAATCCGCCGAAACGACAAGCAGCTCCTTTGACTGCTCAAGAAGCTTTTGATTCTGTGAAAGAATAGATTCGACCTTATCCATGTCAAGCCGGCTTACATCGGCGCCTTCTCCCGCGACTATGCACTGATTCACTACGCCTCTGAGATTAAGACATATTTCCTTTTCTACCTGGTCAAGCGTCCCGACAGTATCTTTAAGATATGCCGCCTGATTAAGAGTAAGAAGCTCCCCCTGACGTCTCTGAAGCTCATCCATCCTGTCAAGCTGAGTAATGCAATTACCCATAAGCCCCGAAAGCCTCGGTGATGCACTGCTTATCCTGTTAAGTCTCTCCCTCGTAGCATCGGGACTCGTCATATCTTCTTTATACGATCCGTCAGCTGCGATATCCAGCCTCTGTGTGCTATTCTCACTGATAGCTAGCCTTCTCTCCTTCATGACTGCACTTATAAGATCGGCACCCGAACAGACAGTCAGGATACCGCCCACTGCAGGGACTGCAATTGTGATCAGAGAAGCAGCCCTCACCCCAAGCATGATTATCAGCGGTTGACCTATAGCAGCTAGTACTCCTGCACTTGCGGCAGTAAGACCTGCCATAACTGCCGTGCGGATTGCCTTGTCGCCGGTATTCTTCATCAGACTCCCTTGCCTGCCCCGACAAGAGCGTCTCTTAACTCATCTTCTATGTGCTGAAGCTCGATCTCCGCACTCTTTCGCTTCTCTCTTCCTTCCTCCTGTATACGTGTGACATCGTTTATCATTGATATTATATCCGCATTAGCTTTCTTAAGAGTTTCTATATCGACGATTCCTCTCTCCGATTCCTTTGCGGCTGCGACAGCATTCATCCTCAATGCTTCAGATTGCTCCTGAAGCATCTGATTTGTAAGATCCGATACGGATTTCTGCATTTCTGTAGCCTGTCTGCTGTTCTCCATTGCAAGGGCTAATGCTATCCTCCTCTTCCAGAGTGATATGGTATCAGTTGATGAAGTATACAGGCTTCGCGCCATATCCTGATCGTTTTTTTGAACCATACGGATCTGAGGAGCCATCTGCATGCATGTAGTCCTTGTAAGCTCCATGTCATAGATCTGCTTCTCAAACTGCGCTATCTTCTCCTTGAAATCCTGATAAGCCCAGGCATCCTCCTGTGTGCCTGTCTCCTCTGCTCTCTTCTTCAATTCGACAAGCTCGCCGTTTTTTGCTTCCTCAAGCTTCTGCTTTCCTGCAATAATATACATAGAAAGCTCTTTATAATACTCAAGATTCTCGTCATACATCTTGTCAAGGCCTTCGATATCGACAAGAAGCTTCATCCTTTGTCCTTCCAGTTCCTTCGCTATGGAATCAACCGCGTTACTTACTTTCCCGTACTGCACTTTTATCTCTTCGATTTTGCGCCTCGCGCTCTTCATGAGCTTGAAGCCTCCCGGCTCTCCGGGATCGCATTTCTTCACCTGCACGGTAAGCTGGGAAAGAAGCTTTCCTATCTCCCCTGTATCCCTGCCAGTCACACTTTTCAAAGCCTCATCCGCAAAGCCTGTAGCCTTTGTCCTTGCGGATTCGCCATATCTGGAAACAACAGCGGAATCATGCAGGTCTATCTTAGCGGCGAACTCGTCAACCTGCTTCTGCTCCTCGGGAGTCAGCATTTCAACCGTTCTTGCTATTTCCTCTATCTGTGTCCCTATATCATCCTTTGCCGGAATAACAGCGGCATTTTCCTTCTCTGCCGCTTCCTCTGCCCCGTCAAGTGTAAGATTTATCATATACCTCTCCTTTCACTACATTACAGAAAAATTAACCTTAAAATCAGTCAAGCCTTGCAGCGGCCTCCTTCATAAGCTTTATAATCGGAAGATGCTGAGGACATACGCTCTCGCACTGTCCGCAGGCTATACAGTCGGATGCCCTGCCCATTCCTGCTTCCACCAGACCGTTATAATAAGCCTTAGGGCGGAATTCCTCGTTATACAGATTCATAGTGTTAATAGTCCTGAATACATCAGGAATACTTATCTTCATAGGACATCCATCGCAGCAATACTTACATGCGGTGCATCCGATCTGCGGGATATCGAGCATAATCCTTGTAACTTCTTCTACTACAGCCTTCTCTGCATCCGACAGAGGCTCAAAATTCTTAAAGGTTTCGATGTTATCATGCATCTGATCCTCGTGTGTCATGCCTGAAAGTATCGTCATGACACCGGGAAGCGAGGCTACATATCTAAAAGCCCATGAAGCGATAGAAGCCTCCGGTCTTAACGCCTTATATTTAGCCTCAAGCTCAGGCTTTAAGCTTGCAAGCGTGCCGCCCTTCACAGGCTCCATGATTATCATGGGCATATTGCGGCTATGCACAAGCTCATATACCTTTCCGGAACGCACCACAGGATTGTCCCAATCCAGATAATTCAACTGTATCTGTATGAACTCCATATCAGGATGCTCATCAAGGACTTTTTCAAGTAGATCCAGACTTCCGTGGAATGAAAAACCGAAATGCTTTATTTTCCCCTCGGCCTTTTTCTTAAAGCCCCAGTCAAAGCAGTCAAGTTTTTCATACTTCTCGATATTACCGTCCTCTATCGAATGAAGAAGGTAATAATCAAAGTAATCCACTCCGGCTCTTTCAAGCTGTTCGTTAAATATGCGATCCCTGTCATCTTTATTTTTAAGCTCCCATGCGGGAAGCTTAGTCGCAAGCATGAATTTATCTCGTGAATACCGCTTCACAAGCGCTTCCCTTGCTTCCACCTCGGAAAGCCCGCCATGATAGACATAAGCGGTATCAAAATAATTGAGTCCCGCATCCATATAAGCATCGACCATTCGGCAGGTCTCCTCATGGTCTATCTTTCCGTCCTTTTCGGGAAGCCTCATTAATCCAAAGCCCAGCTTAGGCATCTTAATTACATCAACAGCCATACTTTTTCTCCTTTATAAACGCCAGTTTATTATCTGACTTACACCGTTCGGGGCTGATACCGTAACCGCCCAAAGTACGGGCGCTAACGGTATCATGCTCCTTTATAAACGCCAGTTTATATCTGGCTTAGTCCGTCCGGATGCCAGTACTGTTACCCACTCATGCTTCGCATTCGCGGACAGTACCAGGCTCCTTCTGAATATGATAGTGTCGGGCTCAAAAGCACCTATTGTCCCAAACACCAAATGATTCACTGATACGACAAAATACAGTATAACAAAAAATCAGGATTATAGGAATTACCTTTATCTCTTTTCAAAGCACACCCCGCCGCCGAATTTCGCCGCACCGCAGCCGCTGCATTCCTCACGGCAGTTAGGCGTTACCTTGCCCTCTCTTGCAGCAAGGTATTCTCTCTTTAAGAAGTCCTTCGTCACGCCTATATCTATGAAATCCCATGGAAAAGCCTCATCAAGAGACCGCTCCCTCGCAGTATAGAAAGACACATCTATACCCGTTTCCGTAAAGGCTTCCTTCCATTTATCATGATCAAAGCTCTCCGTCCATGCGTCATATATACACCCTTTCTTATATGCCGCAAGTATTACATCGGCAACTCTCCTGTCGCCTCTTGCGAATACTCCCTCAAGCTGTGATATGCCGGATTCATGATACTGGAATTTAAGGCTTTTGTGATTTATAGCCCGCTCCATAGCTTCATTTACAAGGTGTGCCTTTCGTACAAAATCAGAAGGCTCGTCCATTGCGCTCCACTGGAAAGGAGTAAAGGGCTTCGGAACGAAGAAAGAAGCAGAGCTTGTAACCTGTACTCTCATCCCTTTTCGCTCTTCCTTCGGCACGGTATCAAAATAATTCATCGCTACATCATTAGCAAGCGAAGCAATGGCAAGCGCATCCTCATCCGTCTCGCCAGGAAGCCCCAGCATGAAATAAAGCTTTACCTTGCTGTAGCCTGCCTTGAAGCATATGGCCGAGCCCTGCATGATGTCATCTTCCGTTATGCCCTTATTTATCACATCCCGCATGCGCTGGCTTCCGGCTTCCGGTGCGAAGGTAAGCGACCCCTTTTTCGAGTCCTGTATCTTCTCCATCATATCGAGGAATACATGGTCTATACGAAGCGAAGGCAGTGATATGTTGATGAACTTCTCTTTATAAGTCTCGACAAGCCATTTCACAAGCTCCGCAATCTTCGTGTAATCAGATGTAGAAAGCGAGCTTAAGGAAATCTCGTCATCTCCTGTTGCTTCAATCATAGCTTCTGCATGTCTTTTAAGCGTATCAAGGCTTTTCTCCCTCACAGGTCTGTATATCATTCCCGCCTGACAGAAGCGGCAGCCTCTTATGCACCCTCTTTGTATCTCAAGCACAGAGCGATCCTGCGTCACCTTTATAAAGGGTATCACCCTTTTAACAGGATAAGGTGCATTATCCATGTCGAGGCATATAGCCTTAGTAACCTTGGCAGGAGCGTTTTCATTGATCATTCTGCTTTCCTTGAAAGTGCCGTCCGTATTATATACAGGCTCATAGAATGAAGGCACGTACATTCCTCTGATATGCGCTGCCTGTTCAAGAAATTCAAGCCTTGTGGCACCCTGCTTCTTCATATCAGCATAGAGATCCAGCAGACTATCATATTCCGTCTCGCCCTCTCCGATATAGAACATATCAAAAAAAGGAGCTATAGGTTCGGGATTATATGCACAGGGACCGCCGCCTATAACTATAGGATATCCCTCACCTAATCTGCAGGATTCAAGGCGTACAGAAGCATTTTGATTATCATGTTCTATAGCTTCATCTGCCGAAATATCAGCATTATCACAGCTTGCCGTGCGTTCAGAGGCAAGAAGCGGTATCCCTGAAAGCTCCAATACCTGCAGCACATTCGTATAGCACATCTCATACTGCAAAGTAATCCCAAGGAAATCAAAATCCCGCACAGGCTCCTGTGATTCAAGGGCAAATAAAGGAATGTCTTTTTCCCTCATTATCTTATCAAGATCAAGCCACGGAGAATAAACCCGCTCGCACCATGTGTCGGGTCTTTCATTGAACATCTCATAGAGTATCTGAATACCAAGATGCGACATGCCTATCTCATATACATCGGGAAAGCACATCGCAAATCGGATAGCAATATCGTCCTTATTCTTTTTTATAGAATTAATCTCTCCGCCGATATATCTCTCAGGATGCTCGACGGAAAGAAGTATCTCGTCACTTAAAGCAAGCACTTTATCTGTTAACTATCTCCTTCGTCACATCTTCCCATGTCACTCCCTTTTCTACCATCAGAACCATGGCATGATAGAGCCAGTCTGCTAATTCATATTTTAATTCTTCGGGATCAGGGTTCTTGGCGGCGACGATAATCTCCGTACACTCTTCTCCTATCTTCTTAAGTATCTTATCTATTCCCTTATCAAACAGATAATTCGTATACGAGCCTTCCTTCGGATGCTCCCGCCTGTCAACGATGACAGAATACTCATGCTCGAAAACCTTAAGCGGATTAGAGTCGTTGTACTCTCTCTTTATCATCTCATTAAAGAAGCATGACCTTGCCCCCGTGTGGCAGGCAGCGCCTATCTGCAGAACCTTTGCAAGTATAGTGTCCTTGTCACAGTCAGCTGTAAGGCTCTTTACGAACTGGAAATTGCCCGACGTGTCTCCTTTAGTCCAAAGCTCGTTGCGGCTTCTTGACCAATAGGTCATCTTTCCTGTGTCAAGTGTCTTATTAAATGCCTGCTCATTCATATAGGCAAGCATCAGCACCTCTCCTGTCTTATAATCCTGCGCTATTACAGGAACCATGCCTTCCTTATTCTTCGTGAGATCCTCCCATGCAATCTTGCTGTCGAAGGTATTAACGGGAATTCCCAGACCCTTGCACTGTCTCTTGAAGTCCATGAAATCCTCGGCTGATGAATCAAGCACTCCGCCCGCAATGCCCGCAATATCATAAGACCTTAATACCGCAGCCGCCTCATGTAAGGATTCCTTTTCAAGCAATGGAATAAGATCGACGCTCATGGGATTTGAATTGTCAGAGCAATGCGCCTTGAACCATTTATCGGTCTCGGCAAGCTGCTCCTCATTGATAAGAAGCACGAGTCCGATATAATTCTTGATCTCGCTCTCTCCTGCGTCAAGCTCCGATGTATCGGCAACGGAAGCCGCTATCTTCTCCCTACCGAAACGCTTTGAGACCTCTTTGGCAAGCTCTATATTCTCCTTCTTCGAGAAATTAAGTGCGGCTATCTCACAGCCCGCATAGAGCAGCTTCTTTATATCCTCCGCTCTCCTTACGTTGCCAGCTCCGATAAGAGGTATATCTACGGTATGGCTTATCGCTTTCATTATCTCAAGGTTCTTCTCATGCCCCGCATCGTTCACCGAGAAATCAAAGATTATAATGGAGTCCGCTCCGTGATTTTCAAAATAAGACGCAAGTGATACAGGATCTTCCGTTACCTTCGACCTGTCTCTAAGGCTCTTTACCGCAAGCCCGTTATTCAAATAAATACATGGTATTATCTGCCTATATTCCATTATAAAGCCCCCTTCGTAGAAAGCACGTCTTCTATCCTGTCGTCAAAGCCCGTCGCCATATCAAGCGACTTCGCAAATGCCTTGAAAGCAGCCTCTGCTATATGATGTGAATTAAGCCCGTCAAGCTGCTTCAAATGCAGGTTCATCTCCCCGGAATAAGAAAGAGCATAGAAGAATTCCCTTACCATAGCCATCTCCATATCACCGCATCTCTCCTCCGGAAAGCTTAAGTTAAAATTAAAATAAGGTCTCCCGCATAGGTCTATGGCACAGGCAATCAATGCTTCATCCATAGGAAGCATGAAATGACCGTAGCGTCTTACGCCCTTCTTATCGCCTAATGCCTCGGCTATGGCCTTTCCAAGCACTATGCCCGTATCCTCTATCGTATGATGCGTATCAACATCAAGGTCGCCCTTGCATGTCAGGTACAGGTCGAATAATCCGTGCTTTGCGAAGCCCTCCAGCATATGGTCAAAGAAGCCCACGCCCGTGTTTATATCGGACTTTCCCGAACCATCAAGTATCAGCTCACAGGTAATGTCTGTCTCTTTTGTCTTTCTGCTTATCTTTGCCAGTCTCTTATTCATAATAAAACCTCACTCAAATCTTACAGCAATAGAATTCGCATGTGCCGTAAGTCCCTCTGACTTCGCAAATACTTCCACATCTTCATGTACGGCTCTTAAAGCATCCTCTGTATAGCATATAACCGAAGACTTCTTTATGAAATCATCGACAGATAAAGGCGAGAAGAACTTCGCAGTGCCGTTGGTAGGAAGCACATGATCGGGTCCCGCGAAGTAATCCCCTAAAGGCTCCGACGAATACTCTCCAAGGAATATGGCTCCCGCATTCTTAACCTTCGTCATAGTCCCCCACGGATCCTTAGTGACTATCTCCAAATGCTCGGATGCGATCTCATTTACCGCATCTATCGCATCATCCATATCATCAGCAACCAAAGCATATCCGTAGTTATCAAGCGACTTCTCTATTATATCCCGCCTTGAAAGCTTAGGCAGGAAACCCTCTATCTCCTCCGATACTTTATTCGCAAGCTCCATAGAGGTAGTTACGAGAATAGCCGACGCCATCTCATCGTGCTCCGCCTGACTTAGTAAATCAGCCGCCACATAGTGCGGATTGGCGCTCTCGTCCGCAAGCACCATTACCTCTGACGGTCCCGCCACGGAATCAATCGACACATGACCATATACAGCCCTTTTAGCAAGCGCCACATAGATATTGCCGGGACCTACTATCTTATCGACCTTGGGTATCATCTCCGTGCCGTAAGCCATGCCCGCTATCGCCTGTGCCCCGCCTGTCTTATATATCTTCTTAACTCCGGTTATCCTCGCTGCGGCAAGCACCACGGGAGTAACCTTGCCGTCAGAGCCCGCAGGCGTACACATTATTATCTCCGGCACCCCCGCACACTGCGCCGGGGCTATATTCATAAGAACCGTTGAAGGATACGCAGCCTTTCCGCCGGGAACGTAAACCCCGACTCTCTCTATCGGCGTTATCCTCTGTCCTAATATAGAGCCGTCTTCCTTCGTAGTAAAGAAACTCTGCCGCACCTGCTTCTCATGGTAAAAGCGTATATTCTGATAAGCCTTCTCCATGACCTCATAAAGCTTAGGATCAATCTCCCTTGCGCCCTCTTCTATTTCCTGCTCCGTGACCATGAAATCAGAAGCGTCAAGCCTGCATTTGTCAAATTTAAGGGCGTAATCAAATATAGCCTTATCGCCGTTTATCCGCACTTTGTCTATGATTTCAGCAACCCTTTTTTCGATGTCGCCGTAATCATTCGTGCTGCGCTTTAAGAGCTTTTCCAGCAGATCCTTTTTAGTTTCTTTATTCAAGCTTACTATCTTAATCATAACTTTTTGATTTTACCACAAAAACCATTCTGTTGACAGACCCCGGCACTGCCTCCTGAGAAATGAACTCCAAATATGAAAGACGATTTACACCACAGGTTCGACAGCGTTTATTACTTCGGTCAGGTCTTTTATCAGCTTATTTATCCTGTAAGCATGGATACGCATTGACACCGTATTTACCACTACCCTTGCAGAAAGAGGAACGACTTCTTCAAGAACAACAAGACCGTTTTCTTTCAGCGTGCTTCCTGTCTCTACTATGTCACAGATCACATCGGAAAGCCCGACTATAGGCGCAAGTTCTATCGAGCCGTTTAGCTTTATGATATCCACGGTCTGATGCTTGACATTCTGAAAATAGTCCTTAGTGATCTTCGGATATTTGGTCGCAACCCTTATCATCTCATGATGCTGCAAAAGCTCCCCTGCGCTCTCCGGTCCCGCTATACACATACGGCATTTTCCGATATCAAGGTCAAGAACCTCGAAGATCTTGCGTCCCTCTTCAAGTATAGTGTCCTCTCCTACTACGCCTATATCAGCCGCTCCGTACTCCACGTATGTCGGTACATCAGGACCTTTCGCAAGAAAAACCCTGACTTTATTTATCTCATCAGTAAATACAAGCTTCCTTGTATCCTTGTCGCTAATCTCCGACAGGCAGATCCCCGTCTTTTCAAGCATTTCTATGGTCTTATCCGCAAGCCTGCCCTTGGTCAGAGCGAAGGTGAGATAGCCGTCGTCCTTTGTCCTGCCGCTCTCCTCGTTATTTAATGCGATCACAAGGTCGTCAAGCGAGAGCGTGAAGCCTAACGCCGGAGCGTCATGTCCGAATTTAGTGAGCAGATTATCATATCTTCCACCCTTTAATATAGCGTCACCGAGAGATGAAGTATATGCCCTGAATATGATGCCCGTGTAATAATTATATTTTGAAAGCATAGATAGGTCGAAGGTTATGTATTTCTGTATGCCCCTGCCCTCGCACAGCTCGTAGACAGCTTTGAGTCGCTCTATCGCAGACTTTGACCTTTCATTTGAAATACCTGTGAGCGCCTTATCAAGCACCGACACGTCGCCGAAAAGCTCCACGCATCTTAGGAGCTTATCTACCTGTGATTCGAGCATCTCGATGTCTTTTAAGAGATTGTATGCAGCGAACTGATTTTTATTACCTATCTCATCTCTAAGGCTCATCTCAAGCTCGCCGTCAATCTCCGCTTCCTCGCAAAGCCCCTTAAAATATCCGGCGTTTCCGATGCAGATCTGGAAATCCTTAAGCCCCGCAGACCGCAGTAGCTCTACCGCCATAGCGATCATCTCCCCGTCAGCCTCTACGGAGCCGTCACCCATGTACTCCGCCCCAAGCTCAGTATTCTCCTTAAGCTTACCCGATAACGACCTTGAATTAGCGAATACATTCCCCGAATAAGAAAGCTTCACATGGACATTGTCATCTATGAAATACTTCGCAGCCGCCCTTGCCACTCCCGGAGTGAAATCAGGACGGAGCACCAGCGTATTATTCTCCTTATCGAAGAATTTATAAAGCTCCTCTGAGGGCGTAGTTCCTATCTCCCCCGAATACACATC
This sequence comes from Lachnospiraceae bacterium, assembly GCA_017455525.1. Taxonomy (GTDB): domain Bacteria; phylum Bacillota; class Clostridia; order Lachnospirales; family Lachnospiraceae; genus NK4A144. Next base: position 30,459 of record JAFTAP010000074.1, on the reverse strand, counting down.
GAAGTATTCAAAGCTCGGAGTATCAATCTCTCTATACCCGTAGTTCCTTAATATCTGGAGAAATTCAAGCTGAAGCCTAAGCTTCCTCTCATAGTCGCTCCCATATAAATCTCTCACGCCCTCCGGCGTATGCAATAATCTGTTTTCCATTTATTCCTCTGTCATCAAGTCAGGTTTATCTTCAATATTATAGTATAATCAATATTCCCCTCGTCTGTCTAGGTCGAGCTGAACGTAGTCAAGATATGGAATAAGTATGCCGGGCTTCGGCTGTATCTCATAGCTTAAGTCAAGCTCGTCTATGCGGAAGCTCTTTCGCCCGCCATCCTGCATCCGTCTCCAGAATATCATAAGCTGCCTGAATGTAAGATAATACATAAGCTCCCGCTCCGTGTAATGTATAAGGACAAAAGCGACGCCATCGTTTCGCTCGAATTCCTCCATGAAATAAACCTGATGCTCATGGATATTGCTCAAAGGGAACGTGTCCGAACGGCATTCCTTCGCATCGAAGCATATAGGTATGCCCTGCGCTACGCCTATATAGTCAACGGTTGACTGCTGCTCGAAGTAGGCAAGCGTTATCTGATGCGAATTCTTATCTAATTTTACGGGAGTTATGGGCGTAGGGATCTTCTGTACGAGCGCAAGATGCGACTGCTCGTATTTCTCATTAGTCCTGTTCACTATTTCCTCTAAGGCGGAGCCCCGAAGCCCCCTTGAATTCCATGTAGCCATTATATCATACTGAAATCCCGGTTTTTATCATGCATTCTTCCATATCCTTCGGTATAGGAGCGAAAACCGTCATCCCCATAAGTATATCATCAGGAAGCTCCACCCTGTAGGCGTGAAGCATCTGCCTCCTGGCAAAATTAAGTCCCGGAAGCTTCTTCCCATACTTCATATCCCCGATGAGCGGATGCCCGATATGCGCCATCTGTGCCCTTATCTGATGCTTCCTGCCTGTGATCAGGTCAAACTCCGCATAGGTCGCAAGCCTTCCCCTCTCTATGACTCTCACGTCAGTAATGACTTCCTTATATCCATGCTTATGCGTATCAGAAATAACTACCTTATTTTCGCTGTCAGAATTATCCATAAAAGAGACAAGATGCTTATCTTCTTTTATATATCCTGCGGCTATCCCTCTGTAATATTTCCTCACCTTACGGCTTTTTATCGCCTGATTAAGTGACTGCAGGCCTTTAGCGGACTTCCCGCATAGAACTATCCCCGAAGTATTCGTATCGAGTCGGTTGCAGATAGAGGGCTTTATTATATCTTCACTGTCATATTCAAGGTATGCAAGAAGCAGGTCATTAAATGAAAGCCTCCCGGAGCCGTCGCTTTGAGACCTTATTCCTGCAGGCTTATCGTAGAATAAATAATCCTCGTCCTCGTATAAGATCCTGTCGCTTTCAAGCCTTATCGCCTGATTGCCTTTGTCATCAGCGCATTTCCCGAAACCATCTGACCTGTAGCCCTCTTCTTCCGATAATCCATGAAATTTCTCAAAGGTCTCATCAGACAGAAAGAATAAAACCTTATCCCCTGCCTGTATCACGCTGCCGCTGTCAGCCTTCCTGCCGTTAAGCTCTATGTTTTTATTCCTTAAGAATTTATGAAGCAGGCTGTTAGGAGCCTCCTTAAGCACCCTTGCGGAATACTTGATAAGCGTAAGCCCCGCTTCCCTATCCGATACAGTATATTCCTTCAAAGCGAAAGTCTTCCTATATTTCTTAATCTATTCACAACTAATAAAATATACCATAAAAAACACTAAAGCGACAGACTACGAAAAAAGCCCCTGTTCAATCTTACAGAGGCTTTTTCATTTATTATTCAGAATTGCCGGCATCATCTTTTCGTTTGTTTTTCTTTTTTCCTTTGCCATGCTTTTCTTTTATTTCATCTATGATCACGGAAATAAAAGCGGCAATCAGAAGGATAATGAATATGACCACGCCAAGCAGGATGGCTACAATACCAAAAGATCCTTCGAGGTCGCCTCCCGAGCTGTCACTGCCTCCGACGTCTCCGCCGCCATAATCCGTGTCTCCGGCAAAGTTTCCGAAATCTGCTCTTACCGTCATTGGCAGCAGCGCCGAGTGCAGCAGGAACAAAACAAGCAGCGCCGTAAAAAATATTATCAGTTTTCTGTGTTTTTTAATAAATTTCATAATTCCTATTGCTTTTTCAGGCTCATTGCCATCATGTAGTGATCAGAGCTTCCTGATAAACTCATTTTTTTATCTTCTATCGTGCCGTGCAGCTCGAATCCGTCAGAAAAGGTGATAATGATCACTTCATCCCCGTACTCCCAGGTGCCTGTCTTCGTATCACCTGACTCAGCGGAATAATTTACATTTCCCGTATCCTCAAATATAACGGTGATCAGTTCATTACTGTTTTTCGTCTCTCCATTATCAATGGCGCTATATCCGTCCGCTTCCCATGTACCTGCAATATAATCCTCCATTTCAGCATCGGTAAAAGAAGCAGTATCATTAGCAACATCAGATGTATCCGCAACTTGGGTTGTTATAAAGTGACCGACAACAAGCAGGGCAACACACAAAAAAACCATCACGATCCCTATGACCATAAGGATATTCAGCCCCTTATCTGATTTATAATGATATGCCACTACTTCTTTCGGATTATTTGGGTTATACCAGAGGGTGCAGCTGTCTCCTGTATTATGCGCCTCAGTGCTGGGTCCGGCTGCACGCCGGTACTCAACACCGTTTACACTATAGGAATAAATGTATTTCAGTCCGCCGCCGCCATGAGAATTTTCTGTATGCTGAATGTCCTCAAGTATTCCTCTTGTCGTAGCACTACAGCGGTTATTCTTTTTCTTGATATGAATAGAAACAGGTATAAAACAGATCCCTAAGAAGAATACAACCGCAAAGATAACTGTAAAAATCATGACACTACCCCCTGTTGAAAGCGTCGTTGCTAACATTAATCATATATTAATTATCTATAGAAAAAAATAGCGTGACAGAAATTGTCAATGACATTTTTTGTCACGCTGTTATGCGAGCTATACTGATGGTTTATTTCAAATGTCGTTATCTTCTTCCCTGCATCCTTTGAAGATGCTCCGCAGTGATAGATACGCTCATTTTCTGTATCATAATCAAGCACAATAAAACGGTCATGCGACAAATTCTCTGTCTTTAAGAATGTTACCTTAATATTCGGAAACTCCGTTTGGAAGTCCTCGTAATCGTTTTTGTGCAGTTTGTTATACAGGTTGTCACTGAATAATGTCACGGTTACGTCAGGCTTTATGTCCTGCAGGAGATAAAGCGTCTTGATATTTATATAATCATCCACTATATGTATAGAACGGTTAGCCCGGCTGTATATATTCATGTATGTTACATCTGCTTTTGCAGGCTCGCCGCTGGTATCGAGGAAATATTGATTTTGTCAAAGACAATGAAGTTCTTATGTGTTATACTTTCCGCATTATAAAATTTGGAGGTGTGGTGCTTGAATCTTGGTGATTTTACAGAAGATGAAGTAAAAAAGATAAAAGAAAATCAGAGGGAAGAGAAGGAATTTCGCAAATCGCTTTCTAAGCTTCTATCCGGGGATAGCCAAGTGGCAAGTAAGCCTCTCTTGATAGGGGTTACACCAAACGCTATTGATTGCTGTATAAAGAAAAAGGGGCTTAATCTGGTCATCACAAAAACGGTTATAGACAAGTGCATGAGACCAGAGGTCAGGGATGCTAATGGAAGGCAGACGAAAAAGAGTGGTCATGGATTGACGGAGCAACAGCTAAACGATATTGTGTGGGCTATCAAAAAACCAGTGATGATTCTAAAAGGATCACAGCCGGATTCTGTTGCTATAATGACAGACCTTAAAGATAATGAAAACAGATATCTCTTTGCGTTCGTGGAAGTTGATCAAATAGGTTCTACAGATAATGTGAATATGATTTCAAGTACATATGGAAGGAACAAGCTGAAAGAGTACCTTGAAAGGTGTATTGAAAATAATATGATTCTTGCCATAAATAAAGAAAAAGTCAATGATGTGTGTCTTTCCATAGGAGGACATTTCTCCGAGGCGACCGCACTCATTAACTTTGATAGCACAATAGCATATAGTCTCAAAAGTGTCAAGTATCAAAATGAGGTTTGATAGCACGAATTTGTCAGTGACATTTTTTTGTCACGCTTTTATGTGAACTTATATAATGGGTTAGATGACCTTTAGATTGTCTCTGACAGCATCATAAACGTTAAAGCGATATCCTTCCTATCAGATGAAGGATTGACGCATCTCTTGTATCCGATTCATCATGCCTTGAAGCAAGCGTCTGAAGCCTTTCCATGAACTTATTCCTGTCAGTAAAGACCTTGATATTTAAGTCCTTGTACTTATTCGCTGTGAAGATATCCTTAAGGTGTTTCTCTAATTTCTGTATATCAACCTTGTCATACTCCGTATATCCGAGAAGGCTGTTATCAGATGAAATAAAAGCATTCACGCCGTAGCTTTTATCAGATGTAGTGATTATTGAATCATAGAATACAGGAACCTCGCCTCTATTACCCTCTATTAGTTCGAAAACTTCCCTGCTCCCCGACTTAAACCGCATGAACATTATGAAGCGCACAAGCGCCATAGCCGCAGGTATGCAGATGACAACGGTAAGGATGCCGACGGCGGTTTTATTATCCGGAAAGAAATGAAGCCCCGTGAAATAAATGATAACAGAAAAGGCGGCAAGACACAGGGCTGCGATACCGCTCTTTATCTTCATCGAAGCGATATAGCCGAAGCTGCCTTTTTTCATTTCAGCTCTCGCAGAAGGTCAGTGAGGAGCTTGAAGGTCCTCTCCGTCGAGGATATGGAAAGCGTCTCCTTAGGCGTATGAGCGTGCCTTATCGTAGGACCGAAGGATATGATGTCTACAGGCTTTAGGGCATTGTAGATAACCCCGCATTCAAGCCCCGCATGTATGCCCTTCACGACAGGAGACTCGCCATAGGAGCTTTCGTATAATCTTATAAGCATAGGAAGGAGCTTGGAATCCTCATTGTATTCCCAAGCGGGATAGTCGCTCTTTTCAGTATATACCGCGCCTACTGCCTCGGCTATTACCTTAAGCTTGGTCGAGAGTGCGTACTTCTCGGAAGAAACAGAGCTCCTGAGCCCAGCTTCAAGCGTGAACCTCTCATCGGTAAGCCTCATGATGCCGAAATTAAGGCTCGTCTCCACGAGATTCTCCTGTCCCTGCTCCCTGCACATCTTTATCACGCCGTCAGGGACAGCGGTAAGCAGGTACATGACACGCTTCGCGGATTCATTCCTTAATACCCGCTTCTCCGTCTCTCCGACGTTCTCGCAGTATATCATCAGGTTCTTCTCGTTCGCCCTGTATTCATTCTTTATTATATTCTCAAACTCCGCTATAGTCTGCTCGAAGGTAGTCGAGTTCTCATTCGATACATGGATATGACAGCCCGCCTCTCTTGGTATCGCATTATCCATCAAACCGCCGGACAGCTCTATGATGCGAAACTTCATCCTCTGTGACAGGAATCTTAAGAGCCTTCCCATAAGGACAATGGCGTTCGCATAGTATCTGTCTATCATCTCTCCCGAATGCCCGCCGTGAAGCCCCGATATGACCACGTCATACTCGATTCCCGTATGCTCCTTCATATCAACGGGCAGGTTTATATTCCCTCTTAAGCCACCTGCGCAGCTTACATAGAATACGCCCTCGTCCTCGGAGTCAAGATTTATCACTCTTCTTGATTTGATGCTTGAATAATTGAGCGCCTTAGCTCCGTCCATGCCTGTTTCTTCGTCAACCGTGAAAACAGCCTCTAACGCCGGATGCTCATATTCGTCGCTGTCAAGGATCGCAAGAGCCATAGCGACAGCAATCCCGTCGTCAGCTCCGAGCGTAGTCCCTCTTGAAAATATCTCGTCATCCATCACGGCTATCGGCAATGGATCTTTCTTGAAATTATGTCTTGAATCGGAAGCCTTCTCGCAGACCATGTCCATGTGCCCCTGCAGACAGACGGACGGAGAATTTTCATATCCCTTAGAAGCGTCCTTGTATATTACGATATTACCGCAGGGCTCCTGATTTACCTTTAAGCTGCGGTCAGTTGCAAATTTCTTTAGATAGTCTGAAATCTGTCTGGTATTGCCTGATCCATGCGGTATGGCGCATATTTCCTCGAAAAACCGGAATACGTTTTTGGGTTCGATACCGTTAAGCACAGACATATTTCACCTTAGATGTCGTCAATGTCGTCGTCGTTTATTTCTTCCCTGATGGAATTAGATCTGTCTATCACGGGAGTCTTCGGAGCGGAGTCATTTGCCTTAGCCTGCCCTTGAGCCTGCGGTCCGCGGTTAGGCACCTGAACCTGTCCCTGTGAAGCGCCGGGGATTATAGCCTGGTCAGGAGAATTAGCCATCTGAAGCTGCGCCCTGTCATTATTCACGACCTGAAGCACATTAGAAAGCGAGGTAATAAGATCATTATATCTTGCCTGCGCTTCGCTTACAGCCTTCGTTAGGATGTCCGATATGCCCGCAAGAGAATCATCCGTATACTTCATTGCGGACATCTGAATACTATTCGCCTCATTCGTCGCCTGATTAAGAAGATCTAAGGCATTGCCGTTAGCCTGATTCACAACCTCCTGTGCTTGCAGATAAGCCTGCTGCATTATCTCATTCTTCTCCAGAAGCTCGCCCTGCTTCTCCTCCGCCTTGGCAAGAAGGGCTTCCGCAGTTGACTTGGCGTTATCAATGATAGCGTCGCGGTTAGCAACTATCTGACGGCTGTGCTTTATCTCATCAGGGATATTCGTCTTTAATTCCTCAAGGAGGTCAAAGATGTCGTCCTTATTTACAATGATGCTTTCCTTATTACTGAAAGCCGCAAACTTGCAGCTGTCCAGATACTCGTAAATGTCCTCTATCGTCTGTTCAATCTTGCTCGCCATATCCTGTCCTACTCGTTTATTTTCTTATACTTCTTAAAAATAAGTTCCTCAATGTTCTTCGGTACGAATTTACTGATGTCCCCTCCGAAATATGCGACCTCCTTCACGGTAGTCGATGAAAGATAGGCATATTCGAGGCTTGTCGTAAGGAAAACCGTATCCGCCTTGGGAGCGAGCTTCCTGTTAGTCTGCGCCATCTGCAGCTCGTACTCGAAATCCGTCACCGCCCGCAAGCCCCTGATTATTACGTCTATGCCGTTCTTTGTCACATAATCAGCAGTAAGTCCCGAAAATGAATCAATCTTCACATTCGGGATATCCTTACAGACGCTATTTAACATATTAACACGTTCGTCAACAGAAAACAACGGCGACTTTGCACCGTTATTAAGCACGGCAACGGTGAGACTGTCAAATAAAGCCGATGCCCTCTGTATCACATCTATATGTCCGTAAGTGACAGGATCAAAAGATCCGGGATATAATGCATGTGCCATCAGTTGCCTGCTTTCTGCATGAATATATGCCTGTTATTAAGATAGTCCTTTGTCTTCATTATATTAAAGCCCGTGCTCTCTATATCTTCAAGCTCTAATTCCTTGGAAGCCTCGACTACGACCAAGGTATCCTCACCGACAAGGGCTGATGTGCTTAAAAGCTTTAATGCCTGTATCTCATAGCCCTTATTATACGGCGGATCTATAAAGATAACGTCGGCGGGACCCGTAGGCTCAAGCCTCATAAGAGCCGATATGGCGTCGCTAGCGATTACCTCCGCATCCTCCGCAAGCCTTGTCATTTCGAGGTTTTCATTTATGACGGCGAGGGCTTTTTTATTATTTTCAATAAATACGACCTTCTCCGCCCCCCGGCTTAAAGCCTCTATCCCGATAGCCCCCGTGCCTGCAAAGACATCTATGAAATAACTGTCGGGAATATATGTCTGCATCGTATTAAAAAGGGTTTCCTTGTACCTGTCAAGCGTAGGTCTTACATGATTCCCCTCTATGCTCTTAAGCTGTATTCTCCTGGCCTTGCCTGCGATGACTCTCATGGTTTGACATTATAACATAAATATTAGTTAGTGAAAAATCTCTGAAAAAAAACTCTGAATAAAATTCATTCTTTCCCCGGTATACTGAGCAATTACGCTATCACTGATTGTCACATTTATTCTTAAATGGACTCAATGATGGTCCCGTCATTATTGGATATATATATTGTGTTGGAAGATCCCATCCCTGTTTAGGCATATCATTAACCAAATACTTGGAACGCTGAAATTTTTTGTTGGAAAATTTATAATGATCAGCTTTTTCTGATGCTCCAAGTCCCTCAAGCATATATAATTCTTGCGGTGTGAATTCAACTCCTGTGCGATATTCATATTCAGATTTTCCTATAATCTCACTGAAATTATATTCATCAGATAAATAAGAGAAGGCAGTCGAGGCTGATGAAATTTGCGCAGCCCTTATTTTACCGAAGATAAGGTTATCTTTTACTTCTTTAAAAGTCGATATCTCGTTAATATTTTGATCAGAAACTGTACTCTTTCGCGAAATGGTAGTAACATCAATTCCTTTACTGTAATCAATGGGCGTTCTGGTGTAATAGTATGTATTGAAGTCTTGAGAAACTGAATAATCATCACATCTAAAAGGTCTTAATGGTGCTTCCCATTTATCAATTTTTTGTAAATACAGCCTATCACGATTGTCATAATCAAGATAAAAATTTCTGAATTCTTCATATGAATTCTGCGACATTATACTATCAGGCATAAGAAAAGCCAGCACTCCGTCTTTTTTCAGCCAATTTGATGCAGTCATATTAGAAATCAGAGCACATATATTCAACTGCGTTCCGCCAAATCGGCCGCGCATTTGGAATATATGACGTATATTACACAATTTTTTGATTCTGTTAGCATATACAGAGGGCAAATGCTCCCATTTAACCCAAGGGGGATTGCCCGTAATTAAATCAAAATCATTTAGCCTCGCAATCATCATGAAATTGGTTGCCATGCGTACCCAGATACCGTCCCAATTATTTCTATGTAATTCAATCAGTCTGTCAGAAAAATCTTCTATTTTCTTTATTAATGGCGCAGATTTGAGTTCCTCTTTGGATAATCTGTTCTTAATTACCTCAAGCAAAATTCTACTGTTCTCTGTTTTTACAGATGCTTGTAATGTACTCATGACTTTTCCGAAGTCAGGCTGATTTACAAAACGAACAGGAAGAACAGCATCAAAATCCAATTCACTATTGGTAACAGAATATCTATAACACTCTATTCCCCCGACATTTTCTCTGATAGGTACGATGGCAGAGTCTCCAAGATAAATTGGTATTTCCACATCGCTTATATCTCCAAAAGGACGAAGGGCAAAATAATACCCTACTCTGGCTGACAAGACAGAAAGAGGATTTATATCAACTCCATATACCCTGGAAATAATACTGTTTCTGATATCTTCTTTTTCTTTACTTGACAGCTCTTGTAGATTCACATTGCCGACAATATGCTTTATAAGAGTAATCACAAAGGTTCCGGAGCCACAACATGGATCAATCGCCTTCCATTCCTTATTCTCTATAAGATTTAAGCTTTCTTCAACCACATAATCAGAAAGCCATGCCGGAGTAAAGTATTCCCCCATTGAATGTCTTACTGATTTGGGAATAATGCTCATATACAAATCTTTGAAAATATCTAATGGCTCATACGATATTTCAAGACTAAATGCGGTATACTCATCAATGCGCTTAATTATATCGAGGATCGTTTTCCATAAATCAGCGTTCCATTGTTCCGTAGTAGAATACCATGAAAAGAAATCGCCCTCTAAAAGATTAAAAATACCATTACTTCTATAAACATATCCATCCTCCAAACCTCCAAGAAAGGCTTGGAGCTCCTGCGATGTTATAGAAGTCAGATCAGAATATGTTCTAGTGGATTCACTGTATTCTAATTTATCCATTACTTTACAAGCAATAAGCTTTACTATTATCGCATAAGTTGTCTGTAATGCAAAAAGCCCGATATATTCTTTGTTAGGAATATTTATATCGTCCTCTAGGATAAGAGAGAGGTCTTTTCTTCTCTTAGCAATATCATTACCTTTACCATTATCATCATAAGATAGATGCATAAGACTTTGCCATTCCGTGAAAAGCATTTTGGTCTTTGCTGTTGCCTTGTTTTTTAACAAACCATAGAATAATCGGGCTAAATCTTTTGATAATGAAGGAGCCAGGGTGCTTACTCCAAAATCTTTCGCAATGTTTTCCGGGACAAATTTCTTTCTATCATTCATTAATATAGCTTTAATGATCCTGTCAATATCTTTTGAAGTAATAACTCTGATTGCTGTATGCTCAACAATATCACCTTTGAATGAAAAATAACAAATCCTGGCACCATCAGTAAGTATGGCATCATATTTAATATGCTTATTTTTATATAATGCATATAGATAATCTTCTACTTGGTGAGTCGCTGTTTCCTGATCTTTTTTATTTTTTAATTTTGTTTGTCTTTTGTATTCTATGACCAGGTTGTTGACAACAGCATCTAATCTGCCCCTGCCCGAGGTTCTGCCTCTTAAAACACCAAAATCATGTGACAGGCATTCATTGATAGGTGTTTCTGGGTGAAAGTCTGTATTAACTCCCATATGACTTTTAATATAGTGATAAAGTATATTCTGAAATGTCGCAGCTACCTGTGCCTCGGTACGGGCGGATAATGTACCGGTCATTAGATTGGATCTTATTTCTTCTGTTTCAATCAGATAGACATCGCTATTAAGCCAATCATATTTCATACCTATACGCCTCAATAAAACTTGATTAAACCCTTACTTTAGTCCCCTTGCCGTCTCTCTTGGACAGCTTCACATGCGTAAGGGGCATCTCTTTTCCTTTGTACTCTATTACTCTCTCGTCAGCGAAGTTCATGAAGTACATCTCTTCTATCCTGTCGTCATTTGCAAGCTTCATGCCTCTGACTCCGACTGCGCCTTTTTTCTTTTCGGGAATTTCAGTCATGGCAAACCTTATGAAGAAGCCTCCCTCGGTCTGCAGGAGTATCTGCCTGTCGTTCTCCTCGTCGTAAGCCTTTATCATAAACAGCTCGTCACCGTCTGTAAGTGATGTCGCCGCAACCGTCCTCTTTGTCGCTACATCAAATTCCGAACCATCCACAAGCTTCATCATAGCCTTCCTTGAAACGAATAAAAGCCTTGATTTTACGATACTGTCAAGGTCATCGATATATACGAAATTCTCTTTCGTAGAATCGAACTTGCTGAGGTTATCTATCGGGATCCCCTTATCACGAAGCTTTGTGAGCGGAAGATCCAGCACCCTTATTATATGCAGCATTCCCGTATTAGTGAATATGCCCACCCTGCCTGTGTTCTTCGTAAGGAATACGGACTTAAACGTGGCGTCGTCACCCTCTATGGCTTCCTTATTTCTCTCAAAGGTCGCTGTATCAATAGTGCGGGCATAGCCGAAGCGGTCCATTACAAAGTATACATCCATCTCCTCTATGGGCTTCTCTGTGAATACGGCTGTCACGGCATCAGTAATCTCAGTAAGCCGCTCCCTGCCGTACTTTGAAGCGATCTCATCTAAATCCTTGCATATCTCCTTCTTCATCGCAGAGGGCTTTTCAAGCAGATTCTTATATCTTGCGATGGATTTAAGCGTCTCGTCATGCTCTTTTAATAACGCTTCACGCTCCAGCCCTATAAGCTTTGAAAGACGCATATCAAGGATAGCGGCAGCCTGCTTCTCCGTGAAATTAAAGCCCCCTGCCTCCTTCTCCGATACCTTTGACTTAAAGCGTATGCCCTTGGTGTCTCCGGTAGTCAGGCACTTCATGGCCATAGCTCTGTCTTTAGAACCCCGAAGCGTCTCTATTATAAGGTCAATAAGGTCTGTTGCCTTTATAAGACCTTCCTGTATCTCGGACTTCTCCTGCTCTTTTTCAAGCAGATTAGTGTATTTGCGGGTATTAAGGTCATAGAGGAATGCCGTATGCGCGGAAAATATTGCCCGAAGCCCCATGGTTTCAGGTCTTCCGTCATGTACTGCGAGCATATTCACGCCGAAGGTATCCTCAAGCTTCGTCTTGGTATAGAGCAGATTCTTAAGGTTCTCAAGGTCTGCGTCACGCTTGCACTCTATTACTATGCGGATGCCCTCTTTCGAGGACTGATTGGAAATATCAACGATATCCGTAGTCTTTCTTGATTCCACAAGGTCTATGACATCGGACATAAACTTGCCTATGCCCGCTCCTATCATAGTGTATGGGATTTCCGTGATAACGAGGAGCTTGTGTCCGTTCTTGCCCTTTTCCTCGACAACCCTTCCCCTTACCTTTATCTTGCCTGCTCCCGTCTCGTATATGACAGGAAGATCAGATGCGTTAGTGATTATACCGCCTGTAGGGAAATCGGGTCCCTTCATATAGTGCATCAGTCCTTCGGTTGTGATATCGGGATCGTTGATATATGCCTTCTCCGCTTCTACTACTTCCTTTAGGTTATGCGTGGGAGCGCTGGTTGCCATGCCGACGGCTATTCCCTCGGAGCCATTTACAAGGAAATTCGGTATCTTGACAGGAAGAACCTCAGGCTCCTTCTCCGTCTCATCAAAGTTCGGAACGAAGTCCACGGTATTCTTGTCGAGATCCTTTAAGAAAGCCTCTTCCGTGATGGGCTCAAGCCTCGCTTCCGTGTACCTCATAGCCGCAGCCCCGTCGCCCTCTATCGAGCCAAAGTTTCCGTGACCGTCAACTAAGGTCTTGCCCTTCTTGAAATCCTGCGCCATGACGACCAAAGATTCATATATAGAAGAATCGCCATGCGGGTGATATTTACCCATCGTATCACCCACGATACGTGCGCATTTCCTGTATGGTCTGTCTGCTTTAAGCCCCAGCTCTCCCATATCATACAAGGTGCGTCTCTGCACCGGCTTAAGTCCGTCCCTTATATCAGGTATCGCCCTAGATATGATTACCGACATAGCATAGTCGATATATGACTGCTGCATTATGTCAGAGTATTCGCTGTCGATTATATTCTTACTATCTGTGTTCATATACTATATCCTTTCCATAGTGTAAGGTGTGTAGGATGTAATATGTTTTTTCAGGCACATTTAGAGGCGTTTATGCTCCAGATGAAATCCACTGCTTACGAAGACTTGGTATCCCAGTCCATGAGCCTGTTTGGCGAAATGGACTGAAAGGATACCTAGTCGTAGTTAGCAGTTAGTTCAGATGGAGCATGCCGGGTGCATGAAAAAATATATTACATCCTGCACGCCGACCCTATACAAAACTATATATCCAGCAATGCTTCCTTCGCATGCTCATATATGAAATCACGTCTCGGAGCGACATCATTGCCCATCAGCAGCTCCGTGGTTGATGATGCCATCCTTGCGTCATCAATCGAGACTCTCCTCATCCTGCGGCGTTCGGGATCAAGCGTAGTCTCCCATAGCTGCTCCGCATCCATCTCGCCAAGTCCCTTATACCTCTGTAGAATAAAATCGCCCTTATGTGTCTTCCTGTACTGCGCTAAAGCCCTGTCGTCATAGAGATACTCTGGCTCGCCCTTCTTCGGCTGTGCCCGATACAGCGGTGGCATTGCTATATATACATGACCTTCCGATATAAGCTCCGGCATGAAGCGGAAGAAAAGAGTGAGCAGCAGCGTCGCTATATGCGCACCGTCCACGTCGGCATCCGCCATTATTATTATCTTGTCATAGCGAAGTTTGGTTATATCGAAATCATTCCCGTAGCCCTCGGAGAAACCGCAGCCGAAGGAATTTATCATAGTCTTGATTTCCGCATTCGCAAGCACCTTATCTATGGAAGCTTTTTCGACATTCAGTATCTTACCCCTGATCGGAAGTATCGCCTGATACATGCGGTTCCTTGCAGTCTTCGCGCTTCCTCCTGCGGAGTCTCCCTCGACTATGAAGATTTCACACTGCGAAGCGTCTCTTGACTCACAGTTTGCAAGCTTGCCGTTGGAATCAAAGGAATATTTCTGCTTTGTAAGGAGATTTGTCTTGCTCTTCTCCTCTGCCTTCCTGATCTTCGCAGCCTTCTCCGCACTTGCAAGCACAGCCTTCAACGTGTCAAGATTACGGTCGAAGTATAGCTGGACTTCATCATTAGTTACCTTGGATACAGCCTTTGAGGCGTCCTGATTGTCAAGCTTCGTCTTGGTCTGTCCCTCAAACCTCGGATCGGGATGCTTTATAGATACCACGGCTGTCATTCCATTTCTGATGTCCGTCCCGTTGAAGTTCGGGTCTTTATCTTTCAGTACGCCAAGCTGCCTTGCGTAAGAATTCATTACCTGCGTAAACTGCGCCTTAAATCCAGTGATATGCGTCCCGCCCTCGGAATTATAGATGCAGTTACAGAAGCCCAGGACTTCCTCATGGAACTCATTCACATACTGAAAAGCGACCTCCACGGATATCCCCTCGGACATCCCTTTGAAATAAACAATGTCGCTTATCGTCTCATTGTTGCGGTTCATGTCCTTGATGAAGCCTACAAGCCCTTCCGGCTCATGATAAGTCTCTTCATCAGGCTCGCTTCCTCGCAGATCCTTATATATTATAGTTAGTTCCGGATTAAGGTACGCCGTCTCATGAAGCCTTGATTTTATCTCGTCCGCCTTAAACCTCACCGTATCGAAAATCTCCGGATCGGGCGTGAAATTGATCCTTGTGCCTGTGCGATTAGTGCGTCCGATAACAGGCAGAAGTCCGTCTATAAGCTCAACCGTAGGCACGCCCCTCTCATAATGGTCGTGTGAGATAACGCCGTCCCGCTTTATCGTGATATCCAGCGAGCTTGAAAGAGCATTTACCGCAGATGAGCCGACACCGTGCAGTCCTCCGGATGTCTTATAAGATGCGCCGTCAAACTTACCTCCGGCATGAAGTGTCGTAAGCACGACTCTCTCCGCCGATATTCCCTTCTCGTGCATACCGACCGGGATACCTCTTCCGTCATCCTCGACAGTTGCAGAGCCATCCGCTTCGAGCGTTACCTTGATAGTAGAGCAATACCCAGCCAGATGCTCGTCAACCGAGTTATCCATTATCTCATACAGACAATGGTTTAATCCCTTCACTCCCGTAGAGCCGATATACATGCCGGGACGAAGTCTTACAGGCTCAAGCCCCTCTAATACAGTTATGCTTTGCGCACCATAGTTTTCTTTTTCAGAAGCCATAATAAATATCCTTGTGATATCATATAATAAGTTACTATATTTAGCAGCAACTCACATATTTTATCACAAGATTTAGAAATTGCAAATACTTTCTCGAACAAATATTCGAAGCGGAATAAATGTCATTCAATCAGAAAATCAGAAAGCACGTCGTGTTCCTTATTTTCCTCTGTCGTAAGTCTTGGAGCGGCTCCGTACTTATCCTGATACGCTTTGGCAAAATCAGGATAGCTTGCATATCCGCAGGCATAGCAGGCATCAGCGGGCGCTTCGCCACCTAGAATCATCTCTCTTGCACGGGTCAGCCTGCGGTTTATTATGTATTCCTGCAAAGGACAGCCGAAAGCGTTCTTAAAAGATTCAAGCATTTCTGGTTCGTTCATTTCAAAATGCGAAGCAATATCAGTAGGTGATATATTCTCACTTATTTTTTCATTCAAATATCGTAATACATTCAGCATCACATCATCTTCCGGCAGATGAAGCGGTACGATAAGCGCCGAATCCTCCCTGCATCTGCCTGTTTCTATAAGAAAACTCATGACACAAAGTCTTGCCGCAAGCCTTGAAGCATAAGAAGAAGATACTGTCTCAACCTCTATCCTTTTAAGCATATTAGTGAATCTATCCCTTTCATCTTTCTCCGGTCTAACAACATTTCCGCTCTCCGATGAAAAGAGGTCGTAGATATGACATTCGGGAATGTCAAAATCCTCAAGCATCGCAGAGGAAATATAAAGCGTGTAACGGTCATATAACTCACCCGCAGTAAAGACCGGCTGATGCGGCACGTTTATTCCTACCAGAATAATATCACCCGACTCCACATCATAGAGCCTTCCGTCGATCATATAACGTCCTGCCCCGTACTTAACATACGTTACCTTATAAAAGTCGTGAAAATGAATCCCGACATCCGTTCCCAAAGTATCCGTATTATGAAACAGCCTGAAATCCTCATGCAGGTATCCCCTTGACGGTACGCCAGTTTTATCCTTATCCATTTTTATTGATCATGCTCCTTTCGCAATCCTTTATCGCTCCAATATTATGATGCTGGGGTCAAAAGCCCCTTTGCGTTGTTTATGATGCTTACGCATGGCGTCTTCGCTTCGCTACGGTCGGTGCTAAGCAAACAGCCACTGGCTGTTTAGCACCGCAGCAAGCTCCATCCTATCCTTACAGCCTGTCTTCTTTAAGAGGTTGCGAACATGAAATTTAACCGTACTTTCCGATATATAAAGAACATCGGTGATCTCCGAATTGTTTAGTCCGTCGATGACAAGCCTCATAACCTCCCGCTCTCTTGCAGAGAAATTATACTTATCAGCCAGATCGTCAAATGAAACTGAGTCCCTTGCTCCTGCCTCAGAGACAGGAACGTAAATCCTATGATAAAGCACGAAAAAAGTCAAAACGGCTGCAGCAAAGAGGAACGTTGCAGTAAACACAAGAACCACCTGCAGGTCAGAAAGAATCGTACAGCCCAATGCGCCGATGGTATCCCCCAGCCTTCCGAAAAGCAGCCCGAACCCTGCAAGATTATAATACCACGACAGATAACAGCATGAAGTCATAAGAAAGCACAGGAATATGAGCCACATGCATTTATTTTTCAAAACAACAGCCATATTTTTCATGCCTGTTATTGTATCAAAAAACAGAAGCAATTCTCAACTATGCCTTAACTTTTATCCTATGCGGATTCAATCATTAATCGTAATCTATCGCTTTATCTATATCCCCGGCGAGCTTCCTGATATACGCCTCAAGTCCTTCCCTAAGATCAGGCCGCCTGAGTCCGAACTCTATGCTTGCCTGTATGAAGCCAACCTTGTCACCGCAATCATACCTGTGTCCTTTGAAGTCATAGGCATACACGGCTCCGTCTTTAGCCATGCGCTTCAATGCATCGGTAAGCTGTATCTCACCGCCTGCGCCCTTTTCCTGATTCTCTAGATATGAGAATACCTCCGGCGTAAGTATGTATCTGCCAAGTATCGCCACATCAGACGGCGCTTCGTCAACAGGCGGCTTCTCAACAAGATCCTTAACCTTATAAACCCTGTCGTCCACTGCCTTACCATTAACTATACCATACTGATATGTCACCTCATGAGCTACTGTCTGCACTCCGACGATAGGCGCTTTATACTCCTTGTAAATATCCATCATCTGCTTTAGGGCAGGAGTTTTAGAAATAACCACATCATCTCCCAGAAGCACCGCAAACGGCTCATTCCCTATGAATTTCTGTGCGGAAAGCACCGCATGTCCCAATCCTAAAGGCTTCTTCTGCCTAATGAAATAAATATTAGCCATCTCCGAGATTGACTTAACCATGTCAAGCGCTTCGCTCTTTCCTTTATTTCCTAACTCAAGCTCAAGCTCTACGGATCTGTCAAAGTGATCCTCTATCGAGCCTTTATTTCTGCCGTTTACTATGACGATATCCTCAATCCCGCTCTGGGCGGCTTCCTCGATGATATATTGAATCGTCGGCTTATCCACGATAGGGAGCATCTCCTTAGGCTGTGCCTTGGTCGCCGGCAGAAACCTTGTCCCAAGCCCCGCCGCAGGTATTATCGCTTTCTTAATCTTCATAAATAACCTCCTTCGTAATTATAAAAATCCCTCTATAAATACATTTTTTCGTACTTCTTATTCTCTCTCTTATTCTTAAAATATCCCCCGATGACCTTTCCCATTCCTCTAAAGAAATGTCCGTTCATAACCTCCGTAAGTCCTCTTGCCATCTCCATGCTGACCATGCCCCCTGTCATCTTCGCAATGGCACGGAAAGGCATATTATACTGGAAAAGCGTATTAAGGTCGGGAAGCTCTCCTGCTTCCTCCGCCTTCCTTATCTTTCCGTTCAGATGACGGTACACAGCCCTTCCCAGAGCGCTCCTTGAATAATAAAGCTGGCATAAAGCGTCATTCACATCAAGCTCACCGCCCCATGAGCCGTCAGGTATCTTCTGTCCCAGAAGCTCCTCATACTCCGCATTAGTGACACTTGCAACCCTTCCGCTGTAATATGATGGAAGCTTATCCATTTCATAAGGACACTCCTGCACAGTGCCTTCGAGATATTTATCTGCAGTAAGCCTGATATCCACAGAGCTTGCCCCTATCATTATCTTGTAATTACCGCCCTCGATCTCCCATTTCCCGGTCTTCCTGTCCCAATAACGGAAGGTCTTGTCGTCGAATAAAATCTTTACCCGCTTTTCCTCTCCGGCTTTGATATATACCTTCACGAAGCCTTTAAGCTCCTTTGCCGGACGGAAAACTTTTGCATCAGGAAGCGATACATAAAGCTCCGCTATCTCCGCTCCGTCTTTATTTCCTGTATTTGTTATAGTAAATGCCACGCCGTCATCTTCAAGCGAGACATCCTTATATTCAAAGGAAGTATAGGAAAGCCCGAAGCCAAAGGGATAAGCGACCGGAACCTGAGCCGTATCGAAATAACGATAGCCGACAAATAAACCCTCCCTGTATTCGGAATTTCTTTCCCTGGCAGGATAATAACAGTAGGACGGCGTATCCTCATAACGCCTGAGATAAGTCTCCGCAAGCTTCCCCGAAGGGTTCACCTTTCCCGTGAGTATATTTAATATAGCTTCTGCCCCTGCCTGTCCCGTAAGATACCCATGTAGTATCGCCTTCAGATGGTGATGCCATGGCATCTCGATCACGGAGCCTGCGCTAAGCACGCCCACCAGATTACCGTTCACCTGCGCAAGCTCCTGCAGAAGCGTTATCTGATTCTGCGGTATGCGAAGATGCTTCCTGTCAAGTCCCTCGGACTCGCTCTTTTCATTAAGCCCGAAGAAATAAAGCACGACATCAGCCTTAGCCGCAAGGTCAACCGCCTCCTTCACCATAGCGGCATCCTTTCTGCCGTCACGGCGATACCCCCTTGCTGTCCCCGCAAGCTTTATATCATACCGCTCGACAAGCTTTTCTATGGAATCAACCTTCGTAGAATTAACCATAGAAGATCCTGCTCCCTGATACCTCGGCGTATATGCGAAATCACCGATTATCGCAACGGAGAGCGAAGTATTTATCGGAAGCAGATTATCCCTGTTTTTAAGCAGTACGGCACTTTCTTCTGCCGCAAGTCTTGCAAGCTCATGGTTTTCATTATGAAGCATCTCCCTGTCAGGCTCTCCATTTTTATCCCTATAAGCCTTGGCATTCTCATCAAGCGCAAGCACGGCGTCGAGAAGCTCCGAAACCCTCTCATCTATATCCTCAACGCTTATCTTGCCCGAATTACAGGCAACGATAAGCTCCCTCGCAGAATCAAGTCCCGGTGCCGGCATCTCCAATGCAGAACCGTTTCTTACGCCTAAAGCGTGGTCGTTCGATGCTCCCCAGTCCGTCACGACAAAGCCCTCAAAGCCCCATTCGCCACGCAGTATGTCCTTTAAGAGATGCTTGTTTTCATTGGCATATACGCCGTTTATCTCATTATAAGAGCTCATTACGCTCACAGGCTTCCCTTCTTTTATCGCTATCTCAAAGCCTGTAAGGTATATCTCCCGAAGCGTCCTCTCATCAATAACGGCATTCATGGCCATGCGGCGCTCCTCCTGACTGTTCACCGCAAGATGCTTCGCGCAGGCTCCCGCTCCACTGCTCTGTATGCCTCTGATGCAGGCAGCCGCAAGCTTTCCCGCAAGGTAGGGGTCTTCTGAATAATATTCAAAGTTTCGCCCGCAAAGAGGATTGCGCTTTATATTAAGCCCCGGTCCAAGTAAAACCTGCACTCCCTCCGCCATAGCCTCCGCTCCTAGTCCCTCGCCTGCCTTCTCAGCAAGAGCCTCATCCCAGCTATTAGCGATAGTGGCTGCAGACGGAAAGCATGTAGCAGGAACCGAAGGATTGATCCCCAGATGGTCTCCCGCCCCCGCCTGCTTCCTAAGCCCACTCGGACCATCGGATAAGAATATAGAAGGTATCCCAAGCCTGTCTATATTCCTCGTTATCCACTCACCCTTCCCTTGAAGAAAAGCCGCCTTCTCCTCCAAGGTCATCCTCTCAATAATTTCCCTATGCTTCATAACCCCTATCCTTCACAAACTCCACCGACAACATTCTGGCTTTTCTGCTGTCAGCACCTTCAAAGCCATGTCCCGCTCCTTTTATTTCCTCTAGCCTTGCATCCTTGTAGCTTAATAAAGCATTTCTGGAATAGCTTATCGGCACAAGGTCGTCCTTGTCACCATGGATCAGAAGAACCGGTTTCTCATAACTGCACTGGATATTCTCTATATCAATCGTAACAGCAGCTTCATCAAACTTCGGTGATAACTCCACTCCGAAAACCGTAGTAATGCCGCTTGCTTTTCTCTTCTTTGCGTCATCAGGGATCACGAATGCGGGATACCAGAGAATAAGGCCTTTAGTGTCCGCTTCTCTCCTGCTCCCGACTATCGCAGACACAAGCCCACCCTGGCTCTCACCCTGCAAATAAACAGCGGACTCATCAACAGTTCCTTTTTGTGTTATATTCTTCTCTTCCTTCATTTTTTAGAATATCTCCGTGTAAACCCTTAATCAAAGAAGCTTAAATGCCAGAAAATCAAACCGTCCCTGTCCTTTGTATCTGAAGCATAAGGCGTCTTTTTCTCCTCCGCCCGAAAGCTTTGATGAATAAATCCCCGTGCCGCCGTCACTATGCAATGAAATATCGGCAAGCATATCGCCGTCTATGCCGTTGCTTACAAAAATACGACCATCGCCCCTCCCTCGCAGCTTTATCTTTATTTCTTTAGTTTCACTTAAATCAAAATACTTAAAAACAGCCATGCTTCCGTCACAGAAATTTGCAATATACTGCCTGCTTCCGCCCTCTCTGTCCTTACCACTCTGAGTAATATACGGCAGATAAGGATTCCTTCGTTTTATCATCGAAAGAAATCTTGTACCGCATCTGCCATACAGATTGCATGCTATATAGGCAGGATACGCTCCCTTCCCGATAAGCGCTTCTCCGTTTAATCCGCAGCTTGTCATCTCCGCCTGACAGAACTTCCCGTCCTTAAATATTATCTCCTCCGCGCACGCCTGTCTTGATGACTGCTTCCTGTTAGTATGCCTGTGATAAAAAACGTATTTATTCCCGCCTATATCAATAAGGCTTCCATGCGTGTTTCCCGTGTCATTATGAGCATGGCGTGTATCGTAAGCTCCTGGAAGCCCTATATCGCCGTTGCTTACAAGCACACCCTCATAAGAAAAAGGTCCTTTAGGATCATCGCTAACGGCATAGCAGAGATTATGACTATTCAGCGAGCTATATATGAAATAATATCTTCCGTCGAATTTACGAAGCGAGCTTGCTTCTCCGAAGGGCTGTGCCTCATAAGCCGTGCCCTTAGCTTCTTTTCCTGTCAGCACTCCTATATAATCAGGCCCTGTTAATACTGTCAGCATATCGGACGGATCAAGCTCGAAGCACATAGCTCCCTGCTCCGTAGGCTTATTCCCCTTTAATAGGATCGGATTATTTGCGAATCCGAATCCTGTATATAAATATGTCCTGCCGTCATCATCAACAAAAACTCCGGGATCGAACTGATATGGTTCGCCCCTCTTCCCTATAGGCGTGCCATCCTTATAATGCACATAGCCGTAAAATTCATACTTCCCCGCAGGCTCGTCACAGACTGCGACGGAAATCTTACCTGTTCCGCCCACGAAATAATACAGATAATATTTGCCGTCTGATCCCACAGCCATATCAGGCGCTGCAAGACCATTAAGCACACGAAGCCCCCTTGCTTCGGGATCCTGCTCCCTTCTGTAGATAACTCCCTCATATCTCCAGTTACCAAGGTCGTCTGTCGGAGCAGACCATGAGACATAGTCTCCCAGACAGAAGGTGAGACCATTAAATAAATCGTGCGAGCCGTAAATATATACCCTGTCGCCCACTATATGCGGCTCCGCATCGGGTATGTATTCCCAGCTCGGAAGATATGGATTATAAGCCTGAAGCGTTTTCATTCTGATTCCTTGATTCTAACCAAATGTACAAACCCATATGATTTACTTCGCACCGCCAAGCTTCGCCTGATCCTCCGCCGCATACTTCTCTACATCCATTCTCCAGAGCAGGATTATCGAGACAAGGAAGGTTATCATATCCATGCCAAGATATACGAAAGCAAGCACCTGCTCCGTGCCGCCCATCTGCCTGTATACGACCTGCCCCGTCCATGAAGCTAAATCCTCTATTGGCATCTTCGCCACGGGATCAGCCGGTATTCCCGTGTTCGTATACCCCGAATAAGTAAGCATGGCGTTAATGATGCCTATCGAAAGCCCTGACAAGCCAACCATTATCGCGCCATATATCGACATTGTGAAGCCGTCACTCCTGAATCCATGACTTGCTTCAAGATGGTCGAGCACATCGGAGATGACCGCAAGCATGACGTACTGCGCCGGTATTATTCCTATGCCCTTTAAGACCACGCCTATGCTTACGACTAAGAAATTATTCACGTTAATAAATGCAACGAGTCCGCCTATAAGCGCAAATATAAGTCCTATAACGATGGAACGCTTCTTCCCTAATCTGCTTGCAAGCGGCCATGCGATAAACATTCCTAAAGCCGAAGGAAGCCCTCCCACAAGACCCAGGGTTGACATCAAAGTTCCCGACGCTCCCTCAGGGTTCGCCGAATTTATCACGCTGTCAAACATCCACCTTGCGTAAAAGCTCATCGAACTATTCTTGCAAAGCTGTCCCATCTGGAAGAAGAAAACGAAAAGTATCACCATCCACCAGTATTTCTCCTTGGTGCAGACCTCTATATGCCGTTTCATGGGAATTACCTCGGCATCCTCTGATGCCTCTCCCATCGTCTCCTCTGTTATTCTCTCCCTGGTGAAGCAGAACTCAAGTATAACCCCGAATGCCGTAACTAATGCCAGTATTATCGACAGCATCCGCCAGTTGGCATAGCTTGATGCCATATCTATGCTCCCGTCCGCCCCCGTCACGAACATGAAGGGCTGCAATAAGATCGGAACCACTATGCTCGCCCCGATTCCTGCTGCTGCAACCATGGATGCGTTGGATAAGGTAGCGAGCAGCCCTCTCTTATCGGTGTCACGGGTAGAGAGCGACACCATGGAGCTATGTGCCGTGTAGTAGCAAGGATAAGCTACGGAATAATAAAGGTTATACGATACCGCTATCCATATCATCTGTACAGCATTACTGCCATTAGTAGGTGTCATGAACATAAGGAGGATAGCCACTGCTATAAGCGGAATGGAGATCATAAGATATGGTCTTGCCTTCCCTGCCTTTGTTCTCGTCCTGTCAATCCACTGTCCCACAAGCAGATTTCCCGCTATAACGAAGATCACGGAGATCATCGGCAGCAGCGTAGCAAACACCCCGAACCTCGTCCATCCAAGCACATCCACATAATAGCGGTTAAGATAAGAACCGAATATAGAATTAGCGATCATTGCGCAGAAGGGAGCAAGGAGATAGCCTAACGCCATCTCCTTAAGCTTCACGTCCTGTTCAGTAATCCTCGACCTGAAAAATCCCTTGTCAAACAAATTTCCCATGCACCCCTCCGAAACCCTTGTTACAATATAGCAATATTTATTATACCAAATACGTAGGCAGGTGCATAATAATATTTCTCTACGCCAAAAGTGCCCTGAGACTGATAGGACTATGTTGAATTTTTTTCTCGCTCGCTGTTTCTTATTTTATAAAATGCTTTTATCTTGCCGGCAGATAGCCTCCGTATTCATTCATCTTATCCTTCAAAAGTTCAACATTCTGCTGTTCTACAGATGACAGTACATTATAGTCAAAATCCTTCGGCTCTACCGTACCCTCATACCAAGCCATGCTTCCGAATATGTCCTGCAGTTCCTTCGAACCAAATATATAACCGTGGCGTGCGAAAATCTCATTTCTCGCATATGAAAGCCCCTGAGCACAGATGCGATCATGTGCTTCATCGCTGATCCCCCCGTCGGAGTATGCCGAAACCCATGCATTAACGAATTTATCCACGTCGTCTTCAGTCAGAAGCCTTTTGTCACTCTCGGATATCAAGAATCCATCACCGCTAAGATCCAATTCATCCGGCTGCTCAACCTCCTGATAAAAGAGCGGCAGCGTCTTTGTATCGTCCACCTCGCTCATATTATTCGCCTTAGCTCCTTTGAAGCGGAAGCTCGTGATAAGAGTACTGATTATTCCGGTCTCCGTCTGATCTCCGATAATGATATATGTCTTGTACTTTGATTCTGCTTTATCAACAGAAAGTGCAACGAACATGCCGTCATATGCCCCGTCATGCACACCGTCTTCTATTATGTACTGATTCTTCACAAGATATGTATCATACCTGCCTATCGTCAGCGGAACCATATCAGAGGTAAGCTCCATGTCCTGATCCACATACATGACTATATTCGTGAACATCGTCATATAGTCATCTCCAAAAAGCTCTCCGGGAAGAAGATAAAGATAAGAGTCCTCCCCATCACGGTCATACACTATGGAAATCATGCCTTCCTTATCCATATTTGCTTCTATCGGCACATCAGACGAAAACTTGATGCCGATGTCATCAACAGGATATATATCAAATTCACCGGGATCATAAGCCCCGGTAACTTCAAAGCTCTCTGCGCATGTCTTTCCCTTTTCCTGCATATCATCAGCTTCTGCCGCATCATCAAGCACCAGAGAATAAAGCGCATAGCAGCCGTAGTTGCCTTTACCGTCATAAAGATTCAGATCGCATCTCCAATTCTGTCCGTCCTCCTTAAATTTATATGAATATACCGTATAGCTGTACCCGTTTTCATTCTCCTCGGTCCGCACCTCGCTGAGCTCAAGATCGGTATCCGAATCCGATATAAGAAGTAAGCTATTATCAGCATTTATCCTGTCAATATAATCCTGCGCATCATAAATGATACCGCCTTCATTATCCTTATCCATATACATAGCGGATATGTGATGAGAGCCGTCGTCATTTACTATTTCAACAAGGCTGCCATCTTCATTAATGATCCAGTACCCTTCATTCCAGTATTCAAAGGTATATTCATATGTATTGTTCGTCTCTTCGCTTATAGGGTTCAATACCGGATCATGATATTCTTCGACAGTATTCTCTCTCTTGTAAGCTTTCGTCATAGAGATGCCCTTCCATACCAGAAATGCCGCAATAAGTATTAAGATAAACGGCACCACTATGAGAAGGACCTTAGTCAAGGTACTCTTATTTTTTATAGGGCTTCCCTGCGCCGGGTTTCCCTGATATGGATAAGAATAGGAACCCGTTTGATAATCCTGATTCAAAGATGTGGGGGTAATCTGAGGCACAGTGCCATTCATATTTTTCATGTATCCGCAAATAGGACAAGGATATGCTTCTATCTCTTGAAAACAGTTCTCACATCTTAGCTTATTGTCAAAATTAACCATAATAGTCTCCGTTGTCTCACTTCACCGACTCACGCTGCAATTTCCTCTTTTATTTTTTATCGTTATCACGATTATTTACAGTGAGCCTTGAAAATATTCCTCATTTCAACACAGACCGCCCTGCCATTCCCTAAATCCTCGTATGTGGCGTCGTGCCTCTTATATTTCTCATCTGCCGCAACATATGAAAAATCTCCTCCGTCGAACGTCCAATGAACCCAGTTTATTCCCATTTCGTCACAGACGGAGAGAATATCATCATAAAACCGTTCTGCACAGCTTATGTCTGTGTATACCGTATCCCCAAACTCCTGAAGCATGACGGAAGTATCCGCCTCTTTTGCAAAATCAACATATTTTTGAAACTGCTCTTCAAATATTCCCCTTCCCTGATCATATTTTGAAGCATTGGGCTCAGTGATCCTTACTATCCCATGCTCGTCTATCATGGCTCTCGTTCCCGGAAGATCCTCCATGATACCGTCAATCCATTGGGCTATAAGCTTCGCCTTGTAGTTTTCCGTTTCTATTATCAGGTTTTGCATATCAAGCCACGCTTCATCACTGTTTAGTTTGAAGCTTATCTCAGATACATCTTCCGTCAGCTCGTACTCTATTACAATCATATCCTCGGTTCCGTCCTCATATCCGGAGAAATAATTATCATCTATGACCTCATGCCCTCTTTCCTCTACCAAAGCCCTGTCAAATGTTTCTGACCATAGCTCGTTTCCTTTGTCATCAGATAAGATGCATTCTGCCCCTATTGAGCCACCGGAAAACTCCATCGTGAGCTTCGTACCCGCTTTGAAATCTCCTGTTACGACGTACCCCTTGTTCAATCCCGCATATATGGCAGGAAGAGGGTAAGTCACTATTTCCCTGTGATTGCTCCGTCTGTTTGCCTCTCCGCTCTCATAATCCATGTTGTCAAATCCCGAATGCGTGAAATCATACGGGTCATAGCAATGGAAGCATTGTGCCACAGGCTCACCCACAAGCCCATATACCGGCTCTCTGGCATAGCCTAACATATCCACAAAGATAATCCGATCAGGATTTTGCGGCGTCGTCACCGACAATGTTTTCTTTATGAAGGAGCTGTATTGCTCATCTGTCACAAACTGGGGCGGTTCGTTGTAAAGATTAAATGAAAGGGCATTTGGCGAGATATCCGCATACCGCTTCGAGAAAAACTCCCAGAAATCGAAGAAATACTGCTCCTCATCGCTGCCCTCAGTGAAAAGAAGTTCTCTGCTAGCTTCCTCATCCCCGCCTATCATATAACCGCCCGGCGTGCTGTGTACATCGAAGCAAACGTGTATGCCTCTGTCGATGCACCATGAGATCATATCGTCTGTGTTCCTAAGCTCCTTTGTATTTACCATATCGCTGTTTCCCTCAAAATACGGTCCCGGCTCACCGGTACTGTCCGTATAAAATATCCGCGTATCCAAGGGGACACGCACAAAATTAAAACCCTCAGCAGCAATCTCATCTATTACTTCCTTGGTGTAATCTCCTGAAATATTCTCCGCTCTCCAGCCATATTCCATCTTGTTAACAATGGTTGTCCCATTCCAGTCAGGCAGGGTCTTATATGTTGCTGTCGGCATTGATTCAGCTTTTTTCTTTATTTCATAGGAAATTGTATTTGTAATTGCAGCTTCGCTGAGCCTTTCGACCATCAAAGGAATCTCTTCTGTTTCCTTTGCGGCTTCCTCCGGCTGACTCTCTGTCGATGCCTCCGATATTGTTTCCTGTTGCTCTCTTTCCGCTTCTATAGGCTCGGTCAAAACCTTATTGCCGCATCCTGTGCCTACTGACACTGTTATTATAATTAAAATCCCTGTCAGTATTTTTCTATTCATGGTTCGCTTCCTCCTCCGACTGTAATAAACACATTTCCCGCCCCGGTCCGAATCCGTTAAGCACGCATGTAAAGCTAGTTGCAACGCTGCACATCCGCAAACGAAATTCATTTCCAATTGAAGAAATTATATGCAATTGAAAAGCATCTCACTATAACAATTATAAATCCACGCATTACGGATTTGTTCCGCAATTTGCGGACTTTACAGCAAATCTTTCTTGATTTAATATGAGAACATGAATGAAGCTTCAGAAAATAAAAACGACATGACGACCTCCGGGCTTCTGCGGGTTCTGAAGGCTTCCCCGGAATGCTTCAAGGAGAAATATATCGGTCCCGCAGATAACCGTACCTTTCAAGAATACTTAAAGGATTTGATGGAAAAAAGGGGCGTTTCCGCTTCTTTACTGATACGGGATTCCTTTATCAGCAAGACATATTTTTATCAGTTCCTAAGTGGAGAAAGGCTACCCGGAAGAGATATGGCTCTCCGTTTAGCCTTTTCACTTCACCTTTCTGTGGAAGAGACTCAGACGTTTCTTACACTTGCAAAATGTGGCGTATTATATCCGAAAATCCGAAGGGATGCCGCCATTCTATACTGTCTTCAAAAAGAAATGAGCCTGCCTGATTCAGATGAATACCTCTCTGAAATTGGCGAGGACGCTATGCTTTAATCAAAAACCAACACTTGTACCCTGTCGTCAAGGTTTAACCCCGAAACAAGCGCCTCCATGTCGGGACTGATGTATAGCATACTAAGTCTCCCGCAATCCTTCAGCGGACTTAAATCCTTAGCCGGTATGCCCCGAATATCAGCTGATTCAAGCAATGCACATTCTACCAGCTTTGAAAGATCTGACACGTTGCAGTATGCTATGCCCAGATAATTAAGCCGAGGGAAGCTCTCTATGCCATCCAGAGAATCAAGCCCGTTAATTTTATATAAATCAAGACTTTCGAGCCGTTTTAATCCTGACAAATCATAAAGGGACGGTATCATCCCCTCCAGTATTAATATATGCTCCAGATGGCCCAGAGAATTAATGACCAAAAGATCATCTTCATCTATCTGACTTACCGTTAATGAACTCAGGTCATTCATCTTAGATATAAAGGATATGTCTTCCACGGCAGAATTCCCTATATTCAGACTGTTCAGATTAAGTGACCTCACGGGTTCTATATTCGAAAGCGGCGTATCCTCTACATTAAGCTCTGTAAGGTTTTGCAGGGCACGAAGATCGGATATGTCCGTTAAAGGGTTTTGAAAAAGATTTATGGATTGAAGAGTTGTCATTTCTCCGATTCCATCAAGATTTTCAAGCTGGTCCCTGCGAAGACTGAGTCTTGTCAGAGGAAGCTCCTTGATGAATGAAAGGTCTTCTACTCCCTGATTATCAAGCGCAAGGGTATGAAGCTGCGGAAAAAGCTTCAGGTCACTAAGATCTGCAGGCTCAATCTTTAATACAGTGTCACCAAACTCAGCAAAATAATTACTGTGGTAGTCTTCATGCTCCTGCCAGGAGCCGAAGGTTTTGTCGCCACACAGAATCAAAGAAGTGATTCGGGATAACTCTTCTGGCGTTATGATTTCATCTGCTTCTTTTCCAAGAGCGTTACGTGCTGCCTGTTCTATCAGGGGATTAGCAAACTGAACCGATAGAGTCCGGTATCTTTTGTCCTTTATTCCTTTCATAGTTACAAATGAGATCATAGCTATAAATATAATAGCTGCCAAGGCTATGATATTCCTTGTGACTCTGCGGATTCCGAATTTTCCGGCACAAGAAATATCCGCCATAAGAGACGAAACAGAGGCATATCTGTGCTGAGGATCAAAGGCAAGACACTTATTTATGATATTCTGATATGCCTTCGGTAATTCCTCCCACTCCGGACAATAAACCGTGTATTTACCTGTCAGCAGATATAGATATAATTTACCAAGACTGTATATGTCTGTGCGAATGCTGCTCTGCATGAATCCGAACTGCTCAGGTGCCGCTGTTTCTGCTGTTCCGAGATATACCGTATCAGAAGTCTCATTCTTATGATATTCACGCATGGTATCCAGATCAACGAATACGAACTCTCCTGTTTCCTTTGAGATTATATTCTCCGGTTTAATATCCCTGTGTACCAGTGGTGGATCATATTCATGCAGGC
The DNA here is from genome assembly GCA_017455525.1 of Lachnospiraceae bacterium. Taxonomy (GTDB): domain Bacteria; phylum Bacillota; class Clostridia; order Lachnospirales; family Lachnospiraceae; genus NK4A144. The sequence continues at coordinate 615 of JAFTAP010000074.1, read as the reverse complement.
GACGCACCATCATACAAACTCTTAATATCGCCTCTGACGCTTCCCGTAATCGCATATTGCCGTGTCCGTCTATTATCTGTTTCAAGGTCTTTCCCGGAATAAATTCTTTTATCAGATAAATTCCTGTTTTATCTTCGGATAAACTGACCGGATTAGGTATAAAGGATTCGTTTATTTTTTTAAGCAGCTCATATTCATTCCTCAGACGTCCTGATGCTTCCGTTCCGGATTTTCTCCATTTTAAGATATATCGCTTTCCGTCTGACTTATTCTTTATCAGGAATATTCGTTTATCTTCAGTATAAGCAAGGCATGACAGCATTTCCCATGCTTCCTGCAGCGTATCAGGCAGCTTGCTTTCTTTATATATTTCTTCAAAAGATATGTCTGTCATTCTTATTGTTACCGTTTCATCATCGCATTACCCTGTGTTATCGATTATGATATGATGCTAGGGTCAAAAGGTACAAATCTGATTGTGCTTGCACAAATAGGATTTGGAACTTGTGGTCTTCGCTCCGCTTCGGTCAGCGCAAAACCGACATCCACTGGATGTCGTGCGCCCCGCCCGAACATGGTAAAACATCCAGTGGATGTTTTACGGATGCGTCTTGA
>JAFTAP010000073.1 GCA_017455525.1 Lachnospiraceae bacterium | reverse complement strand
GGTCAAAAGGTACAAATCCGATTGTGCTTGCACAAATAGGATTTGGAACTTGTGACCCGCCCGAACATGAGGAAGTAGCAATTTGCGTAGCAAATTAGCGGATTCCGAATGGACGGAGCATGGCGAGAGCAGCTTGCTGTGGTGCTAAACAGCCAGTGGCTGTTTGCTTAGCACCGACCGTAGCGAAGCGAAGACGCCATGCGTAAGCATCATAAACAACGCAAAGGGGCTTTTGACCCCGGTATCATAGTATATCATAAATAATATCAAGTGCGAACGCGCATTCATACTCAAAATAAAAAACTGGCTCTAACGGCCATTTATGTCATAATCGTTGCCACGCTCCGGTCTTTTCAAAGCTCTCCGCATTGTGCTCTGCTGACTCCGTGATGGCATCGTCATAACCCATTATTTTTAACAGCTTTATGGCATTCCTCGTTGTGGCGGCGCCTTTTAAGAGCTTATATGAAAAGCTTATATTATCCTCGAAAACCTCCTCCGAGAAATGATAATTATCATAGTATCCTTCAAGCATCTCCGTAAGCTCTATGTCATGCGTTGCGGCAAAGCTTATGACATTATTACCCGCAAGGCTTTTCAGTATCTCCGAGGATGCGGCTATCCTCTCTATCGTGTTCGTGCCCTTAAGCACCTCGTCAACGAAGCATAATACAGGCGGCTCGCCTGCGTTCTCTGATTTTTCACATGCTTCAAGCACATGCTTCACGGCCTTTATCTCTGCCATATAATAAGAGCTGCCCGATACTATATCGTCCATCACTGACATGGCAGATATTATATGAAATTTAGAAGCCTTATAGCTTCTCGCGTAAACTGTCGCTATGCTCTGACCGAGGATAGCCGCAAGTCCTACCGATCTTAGAAAAGTGGACTTACCGGATGCATTAGAGCCGGTTATCAGCACTCCCTTATTCCCTATATTGATATCGTTCGTCACAGGTTTTTGCAATAAAGGATGTCCTAATTCCTGTGCTGTCATTGCAGGATGCATGTCCGCTCCGATATACCTTGCTTTTTCGTCTCTGTTCTCTCCGCCATAAGCTACATCTTCTGCATACTCCGGCACGCACCAGTATGGCAGACTTCTTCTGTACTCCGCTATCGCAATGAACGCATCTATTTCACCAAGTGCCTTAAACATAAGAATTATATCGTCTTTATGTGCAAGTACCTTCTTCTGCATGGAATTGAACTTGATAAGATCCACATGGAAGAATATCCGCAGATAATCCATTATCATATTTATGATGCCGCCCGTAAGTCCTCTTCCGGAAGTCACTATGAAGCTCCCGCGTACTACAGGCTTAAGATTTTGCACGGCATTTCTCATGCTTGTCCTGTAATCCAACTCCTCATCATCAGAAACCGCAAGCATGGCATTTGCCGCATGGTACGCCCTGATTATAACCGAGAAGCATGAAATATAATCGCCTATCTCGCCCTTCCGCTTGAAATACAGAGGTATATTGATGATAAGCGTCACAAGGAATACGAGCAGTCCTGCCGTGGGTGATACGAAGATCATAGCTATCGCAAATAGTCCCAGTAAGGCACAGAGAATATGTATCAGACTCCCCTGCATCTTAAGTCCCTCTAATTCATTTATTGCGATATTCACGGGCTTTTTTATCTCCCTGCCTATGTCGGAGAGTTTCTTAGAATAGCCTTCCGAAATCGCGTTGTTCTCATCAAAATGTCTTATCAGGCTGTCTCTTCTTTTGATTTCCCCTGCATCACAAAAAGGCTCACGCAGAATTGCGTAAAGCCTTTCCTCTCCGGCAAATGATCTGCATGAATCGATGCGGGCGAAAACCCGATCCATGTTCATGTCGTTCCATGTCTGATCGTACAGCGTTACGTCCTTATTCCTTGCGGGATCTTTTAGATAAGCATCCTTAAGCCTTTCAAGCTCTCCCGGCTCGTATTCTCTCATAGAGCTCATATTACCGGACACCCCCAATTTCCTGATTTACCTTATTGACCTCACGTATTATGGTGTCAGGAGCTTCGCCTATATTGAACCTGCCATCCTCGTAAAGTATGTCTCCCGCTATCATCGTAAGCTTAACGTCCGCCTTTGAGCCCGAATAGACTATATTCTTCGTAACATTGCACACAGGCTGCATCTCAGGCTTCGACATATCGAGCATGATCAGATCCGCATACTTGCCCGCTTCGAGCGTGTCGCACTCATCAAGCCCCATAGCCCTTGCGCCGCCTACGGTCGCCATATAAAGCACTTCATTAGCGTCCATTGCGGAAGCGTCGCTCTCCTTAAGCTTCTGAAGCCCTGCGACAAGGAACATCTCTCGGAACATATCAAGGCAGTTATTGCTTGCGGGACCGTCAGTTCCTATGGCAAGCCCTATGCCTTCTTTAAGATACCTTGAAATTGGCGCTATACCCGAGGCGAGCTTAGTATTAGAGCTTGGATTAGTCACTATTTGAAGCCCCCTCTTCTTGAATATCTCTATATCATTATCCGATAAATAAACACAGTGATAGCCGCCTCCGCCGTAATCGAAAAGACCTAAAGAATCAGCAAGCTCCGTCGGGGTAAGCCCATATCTTTCCTCACAGCCAGAAACCTCCGATGCGGTCTCCGAGTTATGCCCCCATACAGGTGCTTTATATTTATGGGAGAGCTCTGATAAGCCTGACAGAAGCTCTTTAGAGCAGGTATATTCTGCGTGATAGCCTAAAATGTAAGATGTAAGCGGGTTCTTGCCGTTAAGCTCATTAAACCACTCCTCCTGAAGCTCAAGCGACTGTGAGAAGTTATTCATGCCCCCGACCTGCACGCATCTGAAACCGCACTCCTCCGTGGCCTTTGCTATTTCATATGGTTTTAAATACATATCAAAGCAAGCCGTGATCCCTGATGTGAGGTACTCCATTACGGCAAGCTTTGTACACCAATATATATCACCGTCCTTAAGCTTCGCCTCTCTCGGAAATACGGACTCATTAAGCCATCTGTCAAGAGGAAGGTCGTCGGCAAAGGAGCGCAGGAAGGTCATGCCGCTGTGCGTGTGGGCATTCTTAAAGCCCGGCATGATAAGATTACCTTTAGCGTCTATCTCCCTGTCATAGACCGTACCTTGCTTCTCTCCATCTGCAGTACCCGCATATGTGATACGCTCACCATCGGTCGTAAGCACTCCGTCTTCTATGAAATTACAGCCATCAGCCATCGTGAGTATTCTTGCGTTATATATCCTTATCCTGCTCATAAGTCATCTGCTCCCCATCATAGCCGCTATCGCCCTGTCATATGGTGGCTTAAGTATGCCCTTGTCAGTGATGATAGATGTTATAAGAGAGTGATCCGTCACATCGAAGGCCGGGTTATAGAACTTCGCTCCTTTAGGAGCCATAGGACGTTCATACCACATAGTCCTTATTTCATCAGGCTCCCGCTCTTCAATTTCTATACCATCTCCCGTAGGAGTATTCACGTCTATCGTGGAATAAGGTCCCAGTACATAAAACGGTACCCCATAATATTTGGCAAGTATAGCAACTCCTGAAGTGCCTATCTTATTCGCCGTATCGCCATTTGCGGCTATCCTGTCACAGCCTACAAGCACAGCCTGTATCTTCCCCTGCTTCATAAGCAGCGATGCCATATTATCGCAGACAACGGTCTCGTCAACACCCGCATTCACTAGCTCGAAAGCCGTAAGCCTCGCTCCCTGAAGCAGCGGCCTCGTCTCATCAGAGTACACATGAAACTCATATCCCCGCTCCCTTCCAAGAAGTATCGGACCAAGCCCCGTGCCATAGCGAGTGGTTGCCAGCGCTCCGGCATTGCAGTGTGTCAGCAGACCGTCGCCGTCATGCAGAAGCGAAAGCCCGTGCTCCGCTATTCTCATGCACATTGAGATATCCTCTGAATGTATCTCCACCGCCTCATCATAAAGCCTTGTAGCTATCTTATCGGGAGCAAGCCCGGATTCCACGCCTGTATCCATTACCTTAAGCTGTCTTTTTATCGCCCATGAAAGATTAACTGCCGTAGGTCTTGATGAGTCAAGATACGCCCCGTCCTCTTTCATGCGTTTTTCAAAATCTTCTGCATTAAGCGACTTATGCTGTGACGCAAGGACAGCCATGCAGTACCCTGCGAACACTCCTATACACGGAGCTCCCCTCACCGCAAGCGATTTTATCGCATCATACATCTGCTCTAAAGTGTTTATATGCAAATATACGACTTCTTCGGGAAGCTTCGTCTGGTCTAAGACGATTATATTTTCCCTGTCTTCAGACAGTCTTACCGGGTCGGTCTCCTTGTACCTAAGCTCCATCAGAATACCTCTATCGACCTTGTGACAAGCTTCTCGAATAAAGGAGCCGCGGCCTTTCCTGCCTTGATCACTTCTTCGCCTGAAAGCTCATGATCTGCTATGCCCGCCGCAAGGTTGCAGACACAGGAAATACAGCATATCTTAAAGCCGCAATGATTGCCGGCTATTGCCTCCACGACCGTGCTCATGCCAACAGCGTCTCCGCCAAGCTTCTTTATCATCTGTATCTCGGTGGGCGACTCGTAGGACGGTCCCGTAAGCTGGACATATATGCCCTCCTTCAAGTCTATGGAAAGCTCATGCGCGGAAGCCTTTATCTTGTCCCTAAGCTCCTCATCATATACATGGGACATATCCGGGAACCTGACTCCCAACTCATCAATATTAGGCCCGACCAGAGGATTCGGTGCGAATATTGACACATGATCCCTTACAAGCATGAAATCGCCGGGCTTGAAATCATCCCTCATTCCCCCTGACGCATTGGTGAGGAATAAAATCTCTGCGCCGAAAAGCCTCATCAGCCTTGTAGGAAGCACTACATCGGAAATATCATAGCCCTCGTAATAATGCACCCTGCCCTTCATGCAGACAAGCTTCTTGCCTGCGACCGTTCCGAATATGAACCTGCCGTCATGTCCCGGAGCCGTAGACACAGGAAAGCCTGGTATCTCGCTATATGGAATCTCGCAGAAAACCTCCATATTCCTCGCATAATCCCCAAGCCCGGAGCCTAGTATCAGTGCGATCTCCGGCTTAAAGTCCGTCTTAGACCTCACATACTTCAAGCATTCCTGTAATTTCTCATACCTCTTGTCCATGTCATTTCCCTCCAAAAATATGTTTGTGATAAATATGCCGACGGGGGATCACAAATCATCAATTCCATCATCAATATCATCATCAGGCACATAATCAGCAGGCATCTGCTCAGATGAATCCTGCTCCGTATATTCCGGGCTTTCATTCATGCCATTAGCGCCTTCATCGACCTGAGCCCTTCTCCTCTTGCGCTTCGCTCTCTTTACATCCGCATAGGCCGCATTGAATTCATCCAGTATCTTCTTCGCCTTGCCGTACTGATTCCCGTTCACGTATATGACGCAAAGCTCCTTCGCCCCGCCGTACTCGCGCCTTTTAAGAAGCGGAACCTTCTCCCATCTCTCAAGATAGGACACCCTGTGCCTCACGAGTATGGACACGACCTTATCCTTCGCCTTGAAGTCTGTAGTTGAAAAAAGCTCTATATCATTACTATTCATAAAATAAAACCCCTTTGTATATTATGATGCTGGGGTCAAAAGCCCCTTTGTGTTGTTTATGATGCTTACGCATGGCTACGCAGCAAGCTGCTCTCGCCATGCTCCGTCCATTCGGAATCCGCTAATTTGCTACGCAAATTGCTACTTCCTCATG
>JAFTAP010000072.1 GCA_017455525.1 Lachnospiraceae bacterium | reverse complement strand
CGCCCGAACATGAGGAAGTAGCAATTTGCGTAGCAAATTAGCGGATTCCGAATGGACGGAGCATGGCGAGAGCAGCTTGCTGCGTAGCCATGCGTAAGCATCATAAACAACGCAAAGGGGCTTTTGACCCCAGCATCATAACATTCTTAAGTAACGCTGTCTATTACTTCACATATTGCCTGCACAGCACCGTTCTCCGGAGCATTTTTCATGGCTTCTATGTAGCTGTCCCGATTATCGTACACCTCATTTATAGCGGAAAGCAAGCTGTCCGTGCTCATGTTCTCTTCAAGCAGGACCTTGCTGTAGCCGTTTGCACTGAAGGCTTCCGCATTAAGTATCTGGTCGCCCCTTGAGCCTGCCGTGGAAAGCGGTATCAGTAAGTTCGGCTTCTTTAAGGCGAGTATCTCGAATATCGCATTCGATCCCGCTCTTGATACCACGATATCCGCCAGAGCATAGAGGTCGGCTAATTCATCGGATATATATTCATACTGCATATATCCGTTGTAGCGGTTAAGCGTAGGATCTAGCTTGCCCTTGCCGGTGAGATGTATCACATTGTAGCGTTTAGTAAGCTCCGGCAGAGCCGCACGGATCGCTTCATTTACGTTCTGTGCCCCCTGCGAGCCGCCTATGACCATGAGGTAGGGATAGCTGCCTTCTCTCATATTCACGAAAGCCTTTGCTTTCATGGCATCGCCGTCAAGCAGCGAAGCCCTTATCGGAGAGCCGGTGAATACGCCCCTGTCCGCAGGGATATTATTGAGCGTGTCCTTGAAGGAGCAGCATATTTTCTTTGCCGAGCTGTATGACAGCTTATTAGCAAGACCAGGGGTCATGTCGGATTCATGGATAACTACGGGTATGCGCATCGAAGCCGCGGCCTTAACCACCGGCACAGATACGAAGCCACCCTTTGAAAAGACGACATCCGGCGATATGACTCTCAATATATGCCGTGCTTCCGCAAAGCCCTTTATCACTCTGAAAGGATCGGTGAAATTCTTCACATCAAAATATCTGCGGAGCTTTCCCGATGCGATGCCGTAATATCTTATATTCCCGGCTTCTACGAGGCTTTTCTCTATCCCATCGTAAGAGCCGATATACGTGACGTCATATTCCATTTTCTGCAAAGCAGGCACCAGAGCCAGATTCGGATAGCAATGCCCGGCGGTGCCCCCGCCCGTGAGGACGATCTTCTTAGCCATATATCCTGCAACCTGCCATTCTTATAGTGTGATATCCTCGACATTTACGCCCTGTGATGCGAGCTTTGCTTTGGATACCTTTATTTCGTAATCAAGATATGAATTTTCCTGACTGCCGTTTTCCTTTTTTATTTTCTGTAAACGTGAATAATTATCTATTTCCATATATTCCATTTCCTGAGGTATCGTATGATTGCCTCCTTTCCTTAATATATAAGTCTGTCATTGAAAAGATTTCAGAAATATTATACCATAATACAAGCATAAATAAGAAATAAACTCTTGAAAGGAGATAGGTGATGTCAAAGGTAACATACGATTACTCAAAGGCTCTGGCGTTTATAAGCGAGGAAGAGGTCGAGCTTATCCGCCCGCAGGCAGAGGAAGCTAAGGAGCTACTGCTGTCAAAGAAGGGCGCAGGCAATGATTTCTTAGGCTGGCTTGATCTGCCGGTTGATTATGATAAGGACGAATTCGCACGCATCAAGAAGGCGGCAGAGAAGATAAGGAAGGATTCCGAGGTCCTGCTTGTCGTAGGCATTGGTGGTTCATACCTTGGTGCAAGGGCGGCTATCGAATTCTTAAAGCACAACTTCTTTAATTCCGTAGGCAAGGACAAGAGGAACGCTCCTGAGATATATTTCCTTGGCAATAACATATCTTCGACCTATATTCATGACCTTATCGAAGTCATAGGCGACAGGGATTTCTCCATAAATATGATATCGAAGTCCGGCACGACCACCGAGCCCGGCATATCCTTCCGCATCTTCAAGGAGCTTCTGGAGAATAAATACGGCAAGACAGAAGCTGCAAAGAGGATATATGCTACGACGGACGCCCACAAGGGAGCATTGAAGAGCCTTGCGGACGCCGAGGGTTATGAGGAGTTCGTAGTGCCTGACAATGTAGGCGGCAGATTCTCCGTGCTCACTGCGGTAGGACTTCTCCCGATAGCAGTTGCAGGCGCAGATATAGATGCTCTTATGAAAGGTGCTGCAGAGGGTCGCAAGATGGCAAGGGATAACGCCTTTGCCGACAATGATGCCCTTAAGTATGCCGCTATAAGGAATATCCTTTACAGGAAGGGTAAGTCCGTGGAGATAGTCGCAAATTACGAGCCGTCGCTGCATTACATTTCTGAATGGTGGAAGCAGCTCTACGGCGAGTCCGAAGGCAAGGATCAGAAGGGCATATTCCCTGCTTCCGTAGACCTTACGACTGACCTTCACTCTATGGGACAGTTCATACAGGACGGCGCGCGCATCATGTTCGAGACAGTCATAAATGTAGAGAAGCCCCGCCATGAGATCACTATGAAGAAGGCGGACAATAACCTTGACGGTCTTGATTATCTTGCGGACAAGACTGTGGACTTCGCAAATAAATGCGCGATGAACGGTACGATACTCGCCCACACCGACGGTAATGTGCCTAACGCCATGATAAACATACCGGAGCAGACCGAAGAATACCTCGGACAGCTTTTCTATATGTTTGAGTTCGCCTGCGGCGTGTCCGGTTATATGCTCGGCGTGAATCCATTCAATCAGCCCGGTGTAGAGAGCTACAAGAAAAATATGTTCGCTCTCCTCGGTAAGCCCGGCTTTGAGGACAAGACAGAGGAGCTCAGAGCGAGACTTTGACATCATTATATTTAGGGGGAGTATAAAGTAAGGCGAAATGGAACTCAGAGCTTATGCGAAGATAAACCTGGCATTGGATGTCGTAGGGAGGAAAGATGACGGCTATCACGAGCTGCGTACTATCATGCAGCAGATAGACCTCTATGATGAGATAAAGCTTCATGCCGAGGCGGAGATAGGCGGCAGCGGGTCACAAGGACAGATACTCATATCCTGCAATGATTCCATGGTTCCCACGGATGAAAGGAATCTGGCTCATAAAGCGGCTAAGCTCTTATTTGATGAATTCGAGATTACAGATTCTATTCTTATAGAGATAGAAAAGAATATTCCTGTTTCAGCAGGACTTGCGGGAGGCTCTACGGATGCGGCGGCAGTGCTTACGGGTGTTAATGAATACTTCGGACTGGGTCTGTCGCAGGAAGAGCTTATCGCAAGGGGCGTAAAGATCGGTGCAGATGTTCCCTTCTGCGTAATGGGCGGTACGGCTTATGCGGGCGGCATAGGAGAAGAGCTGATCCCGCTCGGAGCGCTTGATGATTATATCGTGCTCGTGGCAGTTCCCGATACGAGGGTGTCCACGAAGTGGGCGTACAATAAATTCGATGAGATAGCGGCGTCAGGGAATGTGAGGCATCCTGATATAGATCAGCTAAGGGCTGCGATAGAGATGGAGGATTTCGGATGCGTGCCGGAGTTTCTGGGGAACGTGCTCGAATTTGCCACGATGCCGGAGTATCCTATCATATCCAAGGTAAAGAGCACCATGATGCAGAACGGAGCGGCGGGAGCGCTAATGAGTGGCTCGGGGCCTTCCGTATACGGGCTTTTCATGGATGAGGATAAGGCGGCGAAGGCATACGACGTGCTTGATATGTTCAATCTGGTACCTGAGGAGAGGATTTTCCTCACGGCGTTTCATAATTAGGATTCTGACGGAATTACTTAAACTGACTGGCGGCAAGATATTTATTTGTAGGATGCAATAGGGTTTTTGGAAAATCCAGAGGTAAGATATGGGATTTTACGAGAATGAAGAAGATGCTTTCCTTCCATTAAGGGACGTTGTTTTCAAGCAGCTTAGGGAGGAAATCCTATATGGCAAATTAAAGCCCGGCGAGAGGCTTATGGAGATAGCCTTATCCGAGCGTCTGGGGGTGAGCCGTACTCCGGTGAGAGAGGGAATAAGGCTTCTTGAAAAAGAAGGGCTCGTTGTCATGCTTCCTCGAAGAGGAGCTCATGTGGCGAGCATCACGGCGAAGCAGCTTGAAGATGTGCTTGAGGCAAGGAGGACGCTTGAAACCTTTGCTGCGAATGCCTGCTGTGCGAAGATAACAAGAACCCGCTTTGAAGAGCTGAAAGAAGCTAATGTGAAATTCGCCGAGGCAGTTAATGCCAGGGATTTAAGGCAGATGGCTGATACGGATACGGCTTTTCACAATATAATAATAGATACCGCCGGCAATGAGAAGGTAAAGGAGCTTCTCGTAAGCCTTAAGGAACAGATATTCCGCTATAAGTATGAATTCATGAAGGAAATGGAAGATCCCACTATATTAGTCAGAGAGCATGACCAGATAATAAACGCCATAGGCGAGAGCCGCTCCGACAAGGCGGTAGAGCTTATCCGCATGCATATTGACTCACAGGCGATAGCCATATTCAGGAAGTTGAAATGAGCAGGCGTCCGATAGGAGTATTCGATTCGGGAGTGGGCGGGCTTACCGTCCTTAAGGAGCTGATAAGGAGGCTCCCGAATGAAAGATATGTATATTTCGGCGATATGGCGAGGGCTCCCTACGGCACGAAGTCAAGAGAGACGGTGACGAGATTTTCAAGGCAGATAGTAAGATTCCTGCGTACCCGGGACGTAAAAGCAATAGTAGTGGCTTGCAATACCGCATCCGCCGTGGCGCTGGATGATATCGAGAAGGAGTTTGACCTGCCCGTGATCGGCGTCGTGAAGCCCGGAGCCAAGTCAGCGGCGGACACTACGCAGACCGGACATATAGGGCTTATAGGCACGGAAGCTACGATATCTTCCGGCATATATGAAAACTATTTACAGGATTACCGCCCCGACATCAGGCTTATCGGGAAAGCCTGTCCGCTTTTCGTGTCGCTTGTCGAGGAGGGCTGCATAGAAGACCCGGTGACTACCGAGATAGCGAGGCGTTATATGGCGGCATTCCGGGACACCGATATAGACACGCTTATCATGGGCTGCACCCATTTCCCGATGATAGAGGATACCATACAGAGGGCAGCGGGAGAGCATGTACGGCTTGTTAATCCGGCGTATGAGACAGCGAAGGGTCTGCAGGAGCTGCTTACGGAGTATGATCTATTGAATGACGAGGATATTCCCGTACATGAGGAAGCATATAAGTTCTATGTTTCCGATGCCCCCGACAGGTTCAGGAGGATAGCGAATTTATTCCTGCCCTTGAGCATAGCGGGAGCGAAGCAGATAGCGATAGAGGAGTATTGAAGTAATAAGAAATCTGATATAATAGCACAGATGATAAAAGGGATAACAGCAAGGAGACACATATCATGAGCACGGGATGGATAGTCACTATCGTCATATTGGTAATACTTATCGGAGCGGCGGTAGCCCTTTATTTCTTCGGAAAGCGGGCGCAGAAGAAGCAGGCGGAGCAGCAGGAGCAGATAGAGGCGGCGGCTCAGACCGTTCAGATGCTTATCATAGATAAGAAGAAGATGCGGCTTAACGAGGCGGGGCTTCCTGATGTGGTGGTACAGCAGGCGCCGAAGCTTATGCGGCGATCTAAGGTTCCGGTCGTAAAAGCAAAGGTCGGTCCGCAGATAATGAGCTTCATAGCGGACGCATCGGTCTTTGATGAGATACCGGTGAAAAAAGAAGTCAAGGCGACCGTGAGCGGCATATATATTTCTAAAGTGAAAGGCGTGAGGGGCTCTATCGCTAAGGGAGCGGAACCCGTAAAGAAGAGCCGTTTCCAGAGATTTAAAGAGAATTTGCAGGAGAAGGCGGGAGCTACGCCTACGAAAGCGAAGAAATAAAAATGACTGCGATGCTGACATCCTTTGTCCTAAGGGGGTACCGCTTGCGGTGGATTCCTTAGGGCATGGACTGATGTAGTCATATACAAAATGATATTTACAGAGGAGAACAGATAATGGCTGATAAGAAGATGGTCGAGTCCATCACATCTATGGATGAGGATTTCGCGCAGTGGTATACGGATATAGTGAAGAGAGCGGAGCTTATGGATTATTCGAGCGTGAAGGGATGCATGATATTCCTTCCTGCGGGCTATGCTCTGTGGGAGAACATACAGGACAGGCTCGATAAAAGGTTCAAGGCTACGGGCGTTGAGAATGTCTATATGCCCTTATTCATTCCCGAGAGCTTATTGCAGAGGGAGAAGGATCATGTAGAGGGCTTCGCGCCGGAGGTCGCATGGGTCACGGAAGGCGGCGGGGAAAAGCTAGAGGAGCGTATGTGCGTGAGGCCTACGTCTGAGACATTATTCTGTGACTTATATAAGAATATAATCCATTCGTACAGGGATCTGCCGAAGGTCTTTAATCAGTGGTGCTCGGTCGTAAGATGGGAGAAGACTACGAGGCCTTTCTTAAGGTCGAGGGAATTTCTGTGGCAGGAAGGGCATACCATGCACGAGACGCCGGAGGAAGCAGAAGAGCGCACGGTGCAGATGCTTAATGTATATGCGGATTTATTAAAGGAAGACCTTGCGATTCCTACTATCAAGGGAAGAAAGACGGAAAAGGAGAAATTTGCGGGGGCCACCGCTACGTATACAATAGAAGCGATGATGCACGACGGTAAGGCTTTGCAGAGCGGTACTTCGCATAATTTCGGAGACGGCTTCGCCAAGGCTTTCGGGATAGAGTACACAGGCAGGGATAATAAGTTGCACAATCCTTTCCAGACCTCATGGGGGCTTTCGACCAGGACTATAGGAGCGCTTATTATGGTGCATGGCGATAATGACGGGCTTGTGCTTCCGCCTCGTATAGCGCCTACGCAGGTCGTCATAGTTCCTATTCAACAGAGGAAAGAGGGCGTGCTCGATGTATGCCGCAAGGTGGCGGAGGAGAGCCTTGAGGGAATAAGGGTGAAGGTAGATGATACGGACAGGTCGCCGGGCTTCAAGTTCGCAGAGCAGGAGATGAGGGGCTTCCCGCTTAGAATAGAGATAGGTCCGAGGGATATAGAGAACGGGGAGTGCGTGGTAGTTCGGCGCGACACGCATGAGAAGAAGACTATCCGCATGGATGAGGTGAAGACGTACATACCGGAGCTTCTTGATACGATACAGAGTGATATGTACGAGAGGGCTAAGGAGCATCTGGAAAGCTCAATATATGATGCTACGGAGTATGATGAATTTAAGAAGCTGATTGATGAGAAGCCGGGGTTCGTGCGGGCTATGTGGTGCGGCGAGCAGGAGTGCGAGGATGTCATAAAGGCGGATACGACTGCGACTTCCAGGTGTATGCCTTTTGAGAATAATGAACCTATTTCGGATAAGTGCGTATGCTGCGGCAAGCCTGCGAAGCACCTTGTGATATGGGGGAAGGCTTATTGACGCTTCCTAAAAATGTGAATTATATAATAGAAACCTTGCAGGGCGCAGGCTTTGACGCATATGCTGTCGGGGGCTGCGTTCGTGATGTATTGCTTGGTAGGAAGCCGAATGACTGGGACGTGACTACTGATGCGAGGCCTATGCAGGTTAAGGAGTTATTCCGGAGGACCATAGATACCGGGATAAAGCATGGCACGGTGACTGTCATGCTTAATGACGAGAAGCATGAGTACAGGGGCTATGAGGTCACGACCTATCGCATAGACGGCGAATATGAGGACGCAAGGCATCCGAAGGACGTGACCTTTACTGATAATCTGAAGGAGGATCTGGAGAGACGGGATTTCACGATTAACGCTATGGCGTATAGTGAGAAGGCGGGTCTCGTGGATGAGTTTGACGGAAAGGGCGATCTTGACAGGCGCATCATAAGAGCGGTCGGCGACCCTTATGAGAGGTTCTCTGAGGATGCGTTGAGGATATTAAGGGCTTATAGGTTTGCGGCGCAGTTAGGCTTTGGGATCGATGCTGCCACGGAGCAGGCGGCGACGAAGCTTAAGGATAATCTGCGCAGGATATCCGCAGAGCGCATACAGGCAGAGCTTACAAAGCTTCTTTGTTCCCCGCATCCTGACGTGCTCCTTGATATGCACTATGCGGGCATCACGAGCGTTATACTGCCGGAATTTGATGAGTGCATGAGATGTCAGCAGAAGAATAAGCATCATCTTTATAATGTGGGCGAGCATACGATAAGGGCGCTTATGGTGAATGCAGAGTTTTCGGGCGTAGAGTTTGGTGCGGACACATTAAGATATATAAGGTATGCAATTTTATTCCATGATTTCGGGAAGCCTGAGGCCATGACCGAGGATGAGAACGGAGCCAGGCATTTCAAGGGTCATGCTGTTATATCAGAGCGGATAGCAAAGTCCGTGATGAAGAGGCTGAAGCTTGACAATGATACCATTGACACAGTTGCCGCTTTGGTCAGATGGCACGACCATCGCCCGGAGCCTACGGAGGCGAATGTAAGGCGGGCTATGAATAAGATCGGTCCGGGTGTATACAGGCTTTTATTCCCGATAAGGATAGCGGACACGCTGGCACAGTCCATGTATAAGCGGGAAGAGAAGCTTGCGTATGAGAAGGAGATAATGCGTCTTTATGCTAAGGTAACAGAAGAGGGCGATGCCGTTACGCTGAAGGATTTAGCTGTTACGGGAAGCGATCTGATAGAGCACGGATATAAGCCGGGACCGGAACTTGGGGAGAAGCTGAAGGAGCTTTTAGAGCTTGTGCTAGAGGACCCGGGATGCAATACGAAAGAGTATTTATTATCTAAGATATGAGGGATTATAGCAGGATAAATAAATACAGAGCGAATATCTGCAATGCAATGAAGCGATTGTCCGCAGTTATGATAATGGCTTTTATTTCCTTACTCGCAGTATCCTGTGGGAAAAGCCAGGCTAATGTCCCACAGCAGGCGATACCCGATGAGGCAGCGGAAAAGCTTGAGATCAACGAGCTTCAAGCGCATGATACGGCGGTTTTTCTTAATTATGATGAGAAGTTCGGTGATGTGAAGCTTATGTCAGTGGACAATGGCAGGCCTTATACCGTGTCGATAAATAATCTCACGACATTCGAGGATAACTACGGCAAGGTGAGCGTGCCGGAGCTTTTTGAGACGGGGATGATCGTGGATGTCGATGTGTCGGTCCATTCCCATACGATTAAATCCTTGAAGCAGAGCGCTGAAGCCTTTGTGAGACGCAATGTGACGGAATTTACCATAAATCCGAACCGGGGCGTGTTCCGGCTTGATGACGGCACTAATCTCCATATCACGGATCATACCGTCGTGATAAAGGATGACAAGCTTGCTAAGGGTAAGGATATATCTGATAATGACATACTCCTGATAAGGGGTATTGATACCGAGCTTTACAGCATAAAAATAATGTCGGGCTACGGGCATCTGAGGATACGGGGAGCTTCTTATTTCGAGGGAGGCTGGGTGCAGATAGCGGGCATGTTTAAGCCGGTGTCGGACGAAATGCTTCTTGATCTGCCCGAGGGCGATTATGACATGGTCATCACCTATAAGGGCAGAGGCGGCACAAAGCGGGTGACGATAGAAAGAGGCAGGGAAACTCTGGTCAATGTATCTGACCTTAGAGGCGATCTGATAAAGATGGGCGAGATCATCTTCACGATACGTCCGCTGGATGCTATGCCTACAGTAAAGATAGACGGAAAGCGTATAGATTATCTGGAGCCGGTAAAGCTGGAATACGGCGTGTATCAGCTTGAGATATCCGCAGAAGGCTATGATACTATAAAGGAGAAGATAGCGGTAGGCGCAGAGCTTGCAAATGTGGAGATAGAGCTTACGCAAAGTGAAGTTGGGGCTGTATCAGCGAATAAGAAGAGCTCGTCCTCGTCGTCTAAGACCGTTGCTTCGACGAATAAACTGCCGACGACCTTTACAAACAACAGCTCAAGCTCTGCAGTGTCAGGGAATAGCACATCGGGAAACAGCACGGGAAGCAGCTCGTCATCAAGCACATCGAGTACATCTTCGAGCAATACGTCGGACACTTCGAGCAGTTCCTCGACGGGTTCTTCGTCGAGCTCTGCTTATGATTCGTCGATAGTGCAGGGAAGCAGGATTTATATAGATGCGCCGGAAACAGCCGAGGTATATTTCGATGGCATATATAAGGGCGTAGTGCCGTGTTCCTTCATAAAGGAGAGTGGAACACACGTAATAACCCTGCGCAAGGATGGATATGAGACAAGAACCTTTACAGTGACGCTTGATGACAGCAAGGAGAATGAGACTTATTCATTCTCAGCGTTGCAGGAGGAATAGAGGAGGAAAACAGCATGGGATACACAGAGGAATACAATAAGTGGCGGAATAAATTAGATGAAGCGGATCCATTATATGAGGAGCTGCTTTCTATAGAGGGAAATGATGCGGAGATAGAGGATAGATTTTACAAGGATATGAGCTTCGGTACTGCGGGACTTCGCGGTAAGATCGGAGCAGGCACGAACCGCATGAACCGTCTGACGGTAGGAAGGGCTACGCAGGGCATAGCCGATCTTATCGTAGAAGAGGGAGAAGAAGCCTGCGGTAAAGGAGTCGTGATAGCCCATGATCCGAGGCATTTCTCAAAGGAGTTTTCAATCCTTACGGCGTGCATATTTGCCGCAAATGGTATAAAGGCGTATATCTTTGACGACCTAAGACCTACGCCGCAGCTTGCCTACGTGATAAGGCAGTTAGGCACGATATCCGGCATAAATATAACCGCCTCGCATAATCCGAAGGATTACAACGGCTACAAGGCATATTGGTCTGACGGTTGTCAGGTAGGCTCTGACATAGCGGATAAGATGACGGAGAAGATACAGGCGGTTGATCTCTTTGACGGAGTGAAGTCCGCAGACTATGACCTTGCGGTAAGCGACGGTCTTATCACCGTGCTGCCCGAAGACTGGGACAGGAAGTATCTTGACGAGATAGAGTCGCTTTCTATACATAAGGGAGATGAGCTTGACCTTAACATACCGATAGTTTACACTCCCTTAAACGGGGCGGGACATGTTCCATTTACGACTATGCTAAAAGACATGGGCTATAAGAATTGGCACGAGGTTAAGGAGCAGTCCATGCCCGATCCCGACTTCACGACAGTCGGTTATCCGAATCCTGAAGATACTAAGGCCTTCGCATTGGCGGAGAAGCTTGGTAAAGAGGTAGGAGCAGAGCTTCTTATGGCGACAGACCCCGATTCTGACCGCTTCGCCATAGAAATAGCCAGACCGGACGGATCTTATTTGCCTTTGAACGGAAATCAGACCGGTTATATTTTAGTCAATTATATATTAGAAGGAAGAAAGTCCGCAGGTAAACTTCCCGCGAACGGCGCTATGGTTAAGTCCATAGTCACAAGCTCCCTAAGCACGATAATTGCCGAAAGCTATGGAGTGAAGATGTATGAGTCTCTCACCGGCTTTAAGAATATCTGTGGCAGGATACCGTTCCTTGAGGAAAACAGCTTACAGTATTTATTCGGATACGAGGAGTCCGTAGGCTATGCCGCATCGGAGAATATTAGAGATAAGGACGGCATCTCGGCGGGGATGCTTGTCGCAGAGGCAGCGGCTTATTATAAGAAGCAGGGTAAGACATTACTTGATGTGCTCAATGAAATATATGATAAATACGGCTACTTCGCAGAGGACGAGCCGAATATTATCTTAGAGGGCATAGAGGGAGCGGAGCGCATAGGACGCATGATGGCAGCGACCAGAGCAGATCTTCCGACAGAGGTCGCAGGGCTTAAGGTTGAGAAAGTAACAGACTATAAGGACGGCTACGAGGATATACCTGCTTCTAACGTGCTGCGGTTTTTCTTAGAGGACGGCTCATGGTTTGCCGTAAGACCATCCGGCACGGAGCCTAAGATAAAGTTTTATTTCTATGCCAAGGCAGACACGAGGGAATCTGCTTTAGAGAAGAATAAAAAGATCAGAGATGAGATATTTTCCACTATACAAAGGGTTAAGTAAGGAAGGAAATCGGATATGAAGTATGTTTCCTGGAATGTGAACGGGCTTCGGGCTTGTATTGATAAGGGGTTTCTGGATTTTGCCAAGAACAGCGGAGCTGATGCGATAGGCTTACAGGAAATAAAGCTTTCAGAGGGGCAGCTAAAAGATTTTGATCTAAAGGGTTATCATCTGTATTGGAACTATGCAGAGAGGAAGGGATATTCCGGTACGGCTTTATTTACTAAGACAGAACCTATAAACGTGACATTCGGGCTTGGCATAGAGGAACATGACCATGAGGGCAGGGTCATCACGGCGGAATATGCGGACCATTATTTTGTGGTCTGCTATACTCCTAATTCCAAGCAAGACTTATCAAGACTTTCATATCGTATGGACTGGGAGGATGCTATGCGGGAATACCTGCTGAAGCTAGATAAGAATAAGCCTGTCATATACTGTGGTGATCTGAATGTAGCGCATGAAGAGATAGATCTTAAGAATCCTTCTTCCAATCATCACAACGCCGGCTTCACTGATGAGGAAAGAGCTAAGATGACGGAGCTTTTGAGTGCGGGCTTCACGGATTCATACAGATATCTGCATCCCGATGAGACAGGGGTTTATTCCTGGTGGTCTTACAGATTTCACGCCAGAGAAAATAACGCCGGATGGCGCATTGACTATTTTATCACATCTGAAAGGATACAGGATAAGATACAGAGCGCCGGCATCCTGACAGATGTGTACGGCTCGGATCACTGTCCTGTTGAACTGGATTTCCGGCTATGATCTTTCGATAAATTAATATATTGGACCTTTTTCAGGTGGAAAAGGTGCATTGACATCTCATAGCGTCAATGGTATATTTCTTTCCAAGCAGAAAATTCTTTATAATCGGGAGTTTCTATTATCTCTAATTACGATCTTGAAGTTTCCTGCTTACTATTTCAATTTTATTAGCAGCAGGAAACAGGATAGACGGGCTTCCTGCGGAACAAATTATCCGGTGGGAGGTGAGATATTATGATGCTAGGGTCAAAAGGTACAAATCCGATTGTGCTTGCACAAATAGGATTTGGAACTTGTGACCCGCCCGAACATGAGGAAGTAGCAATTTGCGTAGCAAATTAGCGGATTCCGAATGGACGGAGCATGGCG
>JAFTAP010000011.1 GCA_017455525.1 Lachnospiraceae bacterium | reverse complement strand
GTCCCCACGCAGGGGACGACTGCATCCTTGTGCTAGAATACTTGTACCCTCCATATTTCAATCCACGTCCCCACGCAGGGGACGACAAACGTGGCGGAGCTAGTAGAATACGGGTTTACGTATTTCAATCCACGTCCCCACGCAGGGGACGACATATATGTATGAGTATGTCAACGGAGATGAGCGGATTTCAATCCACGTCCCCACGCAGGGGACGACGAATAGAATATGAACAAAATATGATATTATTGTATGTCAATCCACGTCCCCACGCAGGGGACGACTGAGACACATTCATAAATGCAAGTGTGTCACTCATTTCAATCCACGTCCCCACGCAGGGGACGACTTAAAATGTCAAGGTAACGCAGACAATCTAGGAATTTCAATCCACGTCCCCACGCAGGGGACGACACGTATAGAGGATGTTGCTAAGGATGGTAAGGCAATTTCAATCCACGTCCCCACGCAGGGGACGACGCGACCGATGCAGGGATAGTATATAGCGTGGTGCAGATTTCAATCCACGTCCCCACGCAGGGGACGACAGCAAATATAACGGAAAATGTAGTTGTTACTCCATCATATTGCATAAAACATATTACTAAGGAACTTTGAATAATGCATCCTACCATCACACATGTGCATAATAATCAATAAATATGATGTGGACAACCCTTGTTTTCGGTGCGAACATGCCAGTAAATCAATGTTCGCATATAGTTCGCAATCAAAGAATCAACGCTTCCTTTGCATCATACCCCTCCTTCACTCCATAATGCTCTATCTTATTCTTATAATTATCACCCAGTCTGTAGAATCTCAAACTATCCTTTTCTTCGTCCATTATTTCCAACAATTTAGCCTTAAGAACATGTAGTTGAGCTCCATCAAGCGAACATTCAAATACAGAGTTTTGTACCCTCTGTCCGTAATTAACACACTCCTTTGCTATCTTACGCAGTCGCTTTCTTCCTGCCCCCGTTTCTGTATTAACATCATATGTCACCAATACAAGCATATCATCGCTCCAAATAGATCATTTCCATAAAAAAGGCGGATATCCATCTAAATCCCCCCTTATATACCTTGCAAGCAGAAGGGATTGAACATATGGGATCATCCCCCACTCTATCTTTTCCTTCAAAAAAGGATGCTCGATTTTCTCCTGTTTTCGATCATGCCACTCCTTCTGTATCTTCTTTCTTGTGTCATCGGATAACATTACTGCTCCATTGTCCTGTTTCTCAAATCCATCTGGATCAACCACTCTGTCGTTTATCATAGTTATGACAAATCTATCTGCCAAACATGATCTCAGTTCTTCCATCAAATCCAACGAAAGTGATGTTCTTCCCGGCCGGTCAGTATGAAAAAAACCTACATAGCTATCAAGTCCTACAGTTTCCAATGCATTTGCACAGTCATTGGCAAGCATCATATAAACAAAAGAAAGCATTGCGTTAACGTTATCCATTGGCGGTCTCCGATTTCTTTCATGAAAGAAAAAGGCATCTTTATTCCTTAATATCATGTCATCAAATCTTCCAAAATAAATAATAGAGGCAGCCCCCTCTAATCCAAGCAATGTCTCTGCGGGCGGATCTTCTAATATCTGTTCCATTATCCCTTTTAGCTTTTCTTCTGCATCAGAAAAAGTCTCCACATTGACTCTATCAGGATGATCTCTTCTTGTTCTTGACAATACATGCCTTGAATTATTTATCTTCCCATAAATGAAATTTCTTGCAATAAGTCCCTTCCTATCCACATCATCTGCGATACGGTACTGCTCTCTCCGCAACAAAACATTCCCTCTGCTTTTCCCGCAGGCTCTTGCTAAAAAACGGCCTCTTGGAGAACAAAAAACCAAGTCTATACCAAGCTCAGCACATTTACCCATTAAAGCTGGAGAAGCCCCTCTATAGCTAAAAAGATACACCCCCTGAAGGATATGCAACGGAAATCTTCCCTTTATCTCATTGTCCTGCTTAATGACTATATTTTCACCGTCAAGTGTGGCATAAGCATCTTCAAGAGATACAAATAAAGTGTTCAGCAGCTTTCTCATCTAGCAATCTCCCCTTAAGAATCTGCGCATATATGCCTCGACACTTTTACTTTCTGATAATACCGGTATACAGAGTTCCATAAGAGAACAAGCGCTACATCCTTTCTGCATACGAGCCTTTGGTGTAGTTCCTCTTCTGAACATCATATGCATTTCCTTTACAGCTTGCACGACCTGTTCGCGAAGCTCCCGGCTAAACTCAACATCCTTACGATGCCTGGTACTGCCGTAAAACAATGCGCCCTCAGGTATATCACAACAAAGCATTTCCTCAAGGCACATTGCCTGCGCACATAACTGCGCTTCATCTTCTATGCCCGTTTTTGCTGCTCCTCGCTTGTATTCCACAGGATATGGAGACCATTTACCGATTTCATTTGCCAAAGGGACTCCATTATCATCATCCCGCTTGAACTCCACTACATCGCACTCACCGGATAATCCAAGCTTTGACGAATGAATCTTCATAGCACGTACCGTAATCTGATCGCCTCTTTTTGATCTATATTCTGCATCGTGGGCATTTTTATGCATCAACTCCCCATCAACGGTTTTGAAGTTCTCAGCCCACTGGTTCTCAATATGGATCAATGCCCACTGTCTGCGGCAGAATAAAAAATGTTGCAATCCAGAAAGCTGTAAATAATCCTCTTCCTTATAGTCCATCGATTATCTCTGGTTCCAATCCCTCTAAACTACCTATACCTATAGAATAATCCCGTAAACTTGATGGAATAGACACTTCAGGCTTAAGCTCCACCTTTATCAGACGATGGACTTTTGCCGAAGAATACTGTCCATCCCTACAATTATGTTTCCACCAAAAGAGTTTTACCACTTCCATCGACCCCTCCGGTCTCGCTGATGAAGCGTCATTTACAAAAAGAGTACGCAGACATTCCTTTATGACATCTGCGTCATCCTCCGTGAAACCGGTCTTTTGAGCAAGCTGCACATTGATAGAACCCTTCACCTTATAAAGACCATATCTGACAAAATGCTTTGTTCCCATCGTATCTGATGATTTCTTTTCACCGGGTTCACTGTTAACACTTTTGGTGATCTGCATAGACTGAACCTCTATAGGTGACACACTGACAGCCTGATGTATGGAGACCGGTCCTCTCACTCCTACCGATACTCCGTTCTTCTCATTGGACTTAAAAGCAAATACCTGTCCAAACGACCTGACATCCAGCCATTTTTCACATGCTTTTTTTGCATATTCGTCCTTATCCTTTATACCCTTGAGCTCTGCTGCCCGTTCGCTAAGAGACTTGAATCCATCATCTGCCCTATCATCCGACTGAACAAAAATTGCATGCCCCAAATCCTGCATGCGGTTCCGGATTTTTCTCTTAATACAGACATCGGATATCTCACCATATCCATTGTAATCCGTTCTCGGACGATTACCATCCAGCGGATCACCGTTCGCATTTGCCATATTCACAGAAATAAGCATTACAAAATCGATTTTGTTCTCCAATGTTCCCATTATTCTACCTCCTCCTTTTCGATGTTATCACTTGGGTCTGTCTCTTCTTTTTTCTTATACAATTCACCTCGCTGCAAATAATAGCCCAGCAGATATGTATCTTCCAGTGGCCGATCAATTACGTCTTCTGACAGTGCCCCAATCCTTTCAAGCATCCCTAGAATCTCGCCTATCATCTGTTTGTACCATATTCTTGCTCCTGGGTTCAGATGAGGTATATATGCCTGCTCCAATGTTTGTTCTATTTGAACAAATGTATGGTAAGGTCTCTTACAATAAACAGACATTCTTCTGATTGCATTGGGTTCGCGCCCTGTTTCCTCATGATAAGTATCTCGCTCAATCTTCTCTAAAATTGCCAGCAGCCTGCCAAATTGATAGCTTCTGTCTTCTCTTTCCCGTTCCAACGCCATGTCCAGCACCTCCTTTTTATGGTCAAAATGATATTTCCTAACCACAGCACAAGCTGTATACAGAACCTTTTCCCACCCTTTATTATATTTCTGTGGTTCTGATGCTCTCTGTACAAGCATTCTTTCTATGTTTACGGGGAACGGCTGTCTGTCTATACGGCAGCGTACCAACCTCTGCACCTGCTCAGCCACAACACGGTCATCTGCCTGTATCCCAGTACTCCTTTCAGTTCCATAAGCACATTCAGCAATCTGTTTCAAATACGGCGACTGTGCTCCATATTTCCCATTTATCCACACACAACCTTCATCCCAGTCATATAATCGTTGGAGAAAGTCTGATGCCTGCATCTCGCTATAATAAGCCAAGGCAAGTCTTCCCGTCGTTGCAGCATCAAAAACAGCAATTACTGCATTTGCCTGTTTTATCTCTTGCAAATCATTCTTCCAACCATTAAGCGTATTGCGAAGGTCTGCCCTGTATTCTGATGGCATCACAACAACATCTTCATTCCCCTTTTTGCGCAAAGGATGTGTACATCGGGGTATCTCTATCCCCTGTGGACACCAACATAAATAAGTCCTTCCGCCTATCGAAACACCCTGATTATTTACAAGAAAACGCAAAGCGTTATGTGCCTTCTGTGAAGCTATGTAGCTGATACTTACTGCCTGAGTATCATCCCTGAATCTTCCTCTAAAAGTAAAACCGGAACTGTCATTAGCAGAGATGAGTTTAGCATTTCCATTGAACGGAACTACCCCCTTCATATGCTGTTCAGCAACAGGTAGTGATTTTCCCAATACCATACATGGAGCAGCTACATTTTTCTGAATCTTTGATAAATAATAATCGCTATAACACTTGAATAATGAAATATCTCTCCAACAGGCTTCCTGTCCTTCTCCGTTTCCTATTATTCTCCACCTCACCAATAGCTTTTCATCTTTAGGAATCCCTCTTTCGTTTACTTCTATTATTCCTAGCATAGAAAGATCCTTTATGATAGAACCAGATGCAACATACTTGAATACCGGTAAAAGCTTGTCATGGCTATATGGTGAAGCAATCCATTCCTTCAGTTGACTAATATACAGTTTATATTTTTTATCGTTTTCTGGATAAAGATACCCTAATTGTTCGCAAAGAGGGTGTGCTCTGGGATCAACAGTTCTTCCGGCTGACTCCTCTGTTACAGGTATAATTATTTTGCCCTCTGATTTATCTACTTTTAATGCATTAACAAATCGTCCCTCTGAATTAAGCGTAATTTCGATCTGTGAATTTGTTAAAGTGTGGCCTATTGGAGCTAACGGAGACTTTCCCTCTGTTTCTACTCCAACTATAGATTCATTCGCATCATAGGTTTCGACAGCCCATTGTAATAATCCCATCTATCTCACCTCCTCAAACTCACTCAAACCACTAAAATTGCCTTCTCCAAAGTGCTTCATTTCCATTTCTCTTACTGTCTTTTGTACCGGACATTCCTCCGGGCGAATAAAATCAATCACTCCACGTTTCATTACTGGATACCAGAACCTGACCGTCATCTTATCCTTAGTTGCTTCATCATAAGCTTCATCGGCATAGGTGATCCCATGAAGCATAAGACCGAATCCCAGTTCTTCAACGCTGTCATAGGCTCCGTCGCCCTCTCCAAATGAACAAGGTTCTACATAGCCCTGACATTCTCTCGTTCCAAGAAAAATATCTCTTCTGCCTCCTCTTTCTATCATTCGCCTGGCGATATTATGGTGCTTATTCTCGTTCCAATCCTTCTCCAAATCAGCCTTTCTGTTGTCATTCCATTCAAAAAGCGCTCTCACCTGATAGCGACAGTTCTTTAGATACATATAGTAAGAAAGGTCATTTCCGCCGCTGTATTTTATCGGTCTTATCCCCTTTACCTCGGTCTGTATCTGATTCATCACACGTACTTTATCGATATACCAAATAAACGTCGGCTTCCAGTATACCGATGAAAGTATCCCCTTTAACGCTTCGTATGTAGGAACCTGATAACTACATTTCTCTCCTCCCACTCTCATTATAGGATCGGAGAATAATGCGTAGTCTCCGCTCACCTCAAATTCTACTATGTTTGGATGAACTGTTTTCATTTATCCTACCTCCAAATAGTCTGATTTCTCTGATCCGGGCGCAAGCCCCATATTCTCATTATAACATCCATCCGCCAGCGCAAAGGCCTTTCCATCCATGATAGGATATATATACCCCTGCTGTAAAAGCCTTTCCTTTTGGCCATTATATACTGATATGGTATACGGCTTTGCTTGTTTTAACAAATCAATAGCAAGTCCCATGTCGTATTTCGTTTGTAAACTTTGAAGGCTACATATTATATTCTTTCCATCCATGTACGGCACTATCACATCCGTTGTATCCTCATCAAACACACAAAAAGATTTTCCAGCAAGTTTAAATGCCTGTCCCATTATATATTCCGAATCCTCTGGTCTAGTATTCTGATTTGTATAATACTTTTGATTATCCGACAGTAGCGAATATACTGTATTTTCTTTTTCTATTGAATAATCCTGATAGCCTTTCTTATGATTTCCATAAAGTCTTTTATAATAGCTCTGAATAGCTTCAGCAGATGACAAATCGTTTTCGTATTTTGCCATATCTACAAAGTAATCCTCTATCAACGATATTGTTGCAGTCTGTGCATTCCTTATTTCTTTAAGGCTGCCCAACCTCTCCCCTGCAAGCCTCGCAATATATACCGGCATAATCTTTTCGTATTCACCGTTTCTGTTACATCTTCCTGCCGCCTGAACCACGCTGTCCATTCCTGCGGCAATACGTATAACACATGAGAAGGAAATATCCACTCCTGCTTCTATCACCTGTGTAGATATACATACAACTTTTCTGTCATCAGCTACGTTTTCAATAGCTTCTTTAATGTTATAAAGTGTATTTCTCCTATGTGCCATACACATAGCAGCAGATAAATGAAAACACTGTAAACAGTCATCCTTACACAGATTCTGATATAAGTTCTGCGCCTCTTTTTTAGTATTACAGATAACAAGTAGCGAGTCTTTTTCATTTAATACTTCTGCTATAAATTCAGCAAGTCGTTCTTCCGTCATTATTTCAGTCGTTTTAAGTTCCGTTCGCTTGAACGTCCTCCAAATCGTTTCGTCAAAAGATACCATTTCCTTTATATATCCAACTTGAGGTGGTAATATAGGATGCTCCGCTCCTTCAAGGTATGGCTGCGTTGCCGAACACAATACAAATGTAACTCCGCACATAGAAGACAGAAAACGCACAGCAAGATTAAACATAGTCAGAAGCTTCAACGGTACAGTCTGAACCTCATCTATTATTATCACACTGTCACATAACGCACTTATTCTCCTTATAGATGATGTCTTTCCTGAAAACAGCGTATTGAGAAGCTGCACTAAAGTTGTAATTATGACCGGAGCGCTCCAGTTCTCTTTCAGCAATTCACTTTCTGGCATGTAATCTGATGGTTCCTCTTCTTCCATAATATTGGAATGGTGTATTAAGACAACATCATCTTTGCCTATATATTCTTTTATAATCTCTGCGTTCTGATCAAGGATACTTATCAAAGGAGCCGTAAAAATTATTCTTTTTTTATTATTGATTTTTGCATGAGCAAGTGCAAATCGCAACGAGCTTAGTGTTTTTCCCGCCCCCGTTGGGACACTCAACCTATATATACCTGCTCCCTCATCTGCAAAATCCCTGCACCTATCTGATATCGTGTGTCTAGCTTTAGATATATCTGAATCATTAGGAAATGCCTTTATCTTATTCTCAACATTTGTAAGAGCATTGTCCCACAATCTGAAAGAATCCTCAAAATTAACCTTGTGAAAACAGTTCATGAATTCAGCTGTATCTGTCCTATCTCCGTCAATAACAGAAGAGAGTAGTAGTCGTGCCGTAATTCCGATAAAGAATTCAAACTCTCCGCTCCCATCTTCTTCTGCAGCCATGTTATCCATTTTGCCGCACCAAATCTTTATCTCGTCAGATGCCTTAGAAAATAAGCTGTCTATCTCGTTCTTGTCAGCACAATTTCCTAGAAAGTTGACCACCGCCTCATCATAACCTATATTTACCTTTTCTCGCCTGTATATAAAACCATTCTTATCATCATTAGCAATGTCAAATATTCCATGATGCGCTCCGATGGCATAAGCAATAAGCTCTGCGGTAAATATGCTCTCTGAATTACCGTTATGATATGTGTCTAATATATATTTGGTTCCGGCAAATGTATGGTTGACTGTTTTATTACGTTCACCGGTTTTAACAGAATGTTCAATATACTCTTTGAACTCTATCGTTTCCTTTCCCATGTCATGTAATAGTCCTGCAAGATAAGCCGTATTCCCTAAACCTATATTTTCAAGAGCTTCCTTAGCGTGTTCTGCTGTGTTACGACAGTGTTCTTGAACGGTCTGTATCTCGTATTGATCATCAGTTTTTTTCTTAATATGAGCTGGAAAGTTATCGACATTAAGCATTTTTTATACTAATACACGCACTGTATCTTTTATAAGTCTCGGTTCATGGCGTTCCTGCCATGTGATTTCACGTTATAACATATGCTTTCAAGCAAGCAGGGTTCTGGTTTATTTATCAAATCCCATTATCTTCCGCACCTTTTTGATGGAATTAAGGAAGGATTCTACATCATCTTCATCATTATATAGATAGAGCGACGCTCTTGCGGTATTGCCTACGCCGAGAAAGTCCATCAGGGGCTGCGCGCAGTGATGTCCCGCCCTTATATCAACCTTATCCGCATCAAGGATAGAAGCTATGTCATGGGGATGCACGCCGTCTATCGTAAAAGCCACGATACCTGTGTGCTTTAGCGGATCATCCGAACCGCAGACATGAATATACGGAAACTTCTTGAATTCCTCGAAAATCATAGAAGTAAGCCTGTCCTCGGTTTCCCTTATATAATCAAAGCCCACGCTCTGCAAATATTCTATCGAAGCCTTAAGTCCGTAAGCTCCTGCAGGGTTCACCGTGCCCGCCTCAAACTTATGCGGAAGCTCCGCCCAAGTCGCGCCGTCAAGCCTTACATACTCTATCATCTCACCGCCAGTAAGAAATGGCGGCATCTTCTCCAATAAATCCCTCTTCCCGTAAAGCACTCCTATACCGAAGGGAGCCATAAGCTTATGTCCCGAAAAAGCAAGGAAATCCGCTCCAAGCTCCTGTACGTCAACTCTCATATGCGGCACGGACTGCGCTCCGTCAACTACGATCACTCCGCCATTCTTATGAACCCTGTCCGCAAGCTTCTTTATGGGGTTCACGCATCCAAGCACATTAGAAACCTGCGCTATGGAGATAAGCTTACATTTATCCGTTATCTTGCGGTCTAATTCCTCATCTGAAAAAGTTCCATCCTTTTCAGGCTCCAAATATATAAGCTTTGCCCCTGTCCTTTCCGCCACCATCTGCCAGGGGAGCATATTGGAATGATGCTCCATGACCGTCGTGACTATCTCGTCGCCCTCATGGATAAAATTAAGACCATAGCTGTATGCGACCAGATTCAAAGATTCCGTGGTATTTCTCGTGAATATAATCTCCGCATCATCAGAAGCATTTATAAACTCCCTGACGCAGCTTCTCGCTTCCGCATAAGCGTCAGTCGCTGCCATAGAAAGATCATACAATCCCCTTAACGGATTTGCGTTCATATTTTCATAAAAATACTTCTCCGCCTCTATCACAGCCGAAGGTCTCTGCGCCGTAGCCGCCGAGTCCAGATACACGCATGGCTTGTTCTCAAAAACAGGAAAATCTTTCTTATATTTATTCATAATACCCATATTTTTCAATTATTATGATCCAATTCCCTGTAAAGCTCCTCAGTAATATCCTCCGGAACTTCCTTTTTCATAAAGAATTCATAGGAAGACACGGCCTGATACATAAGCATCCTAAGACCGTTATATGCCTTGCCGCCGTGAGACGTAACCTTCTTCATAAATGCCGTCTCCTTGGGCTTATAGATAAGATCGACCGCTGACTCGACAAGGTCATAGAAGCCTTCGTCCTCTATTACGCAGGAATTATCATCAGGCGATAAACCGACCGAGGTACACTGTATGCAGATATACTGCCCGGATGCTATCTTCTTCCAGTCGTCAAAGCCCATTATGGATACGTTAGAAAGCCTGCCGAAGAGAGCTTCCGCCTTCTCTATGCTCCTGTTAAGCACGTATATCTGTCTTGCGCCAAGTCTCCTTAAAGCGTACATAACGGCCTTCGCTGCACCGCCCGCGCCCAGGACTATAACATCCTTACCGTTTACCTGTATGTCAACGCTGTCAAGCTCCCTCATGAAGCCCGAAAAGTCAGTATTATATCCCTTATAGCCGCCGCGGACTTTAGCGAGAGTATTAACGGCCCCAATTTCAAGCGCCGCATCATCAAGCTCCGTCACGTACTGCATGACCTCTACCTTATGCGGTACTGTGACATTAAGCCCCTCTATGCCCAGAGCGTAAGCCCCCTCCACGGCTTCCTCAAGCCTTTTAGCCTTTACTCTGAAGGGAACGTATATCACATTGTCCCCAAGCTTTGACGCCAGCAGATTGTGTATCGCAGGGCTTCCCGTATGCTCCACGGGATCACCTATAAGTCCAAGTATCTTCGTACTTCCGTTTACTTCGTTCATAAAAGCTCTCCCACACTCCTCTTCCTGTGAGTAATTATATATACAGCAAGGATTATGACCTCCGCAACCCTTTTGAAATATATATGCGTCTCCTCATGGAAAGCCACCTTTCCCACCATGATGCTTTTAAGTCCTGTGTTATTAGCTCCCCAGATATCGGTGAAAAGCTGATCTCCGATAACCAGTGTATCAGCCCTGTCCGTTCTCATAAGCTCCATAGCCTTTATATAACCCGAAGCCTTAGGCTTCCCCGCCTTATATACATATAAACAGCCTACGTCATCCGCAAAAAGCCTGACCCTGGGCTCTTTATTATTTGAAACCACCGATGTCTTAAAGCCTGTATCAGAAAGCCTCTTGAATAAAGCCCTCGCCCTGTCCGTCGCAGGCTCGTTATGCTCCACCAGCGTATTGTCTATATCAAAAATAAGTCCCCGATAGCCCTTATCCCGAAGATATTCAAAATCAATCTCATAAGTGCTTTTAGCCATTGCATAAGGAAATATACGCATGCTTTATCAAAGAAGCCCTGCAAGTGGCAGGGCGTCCTCCGTTATGAATTATTCAAAACCTTCTTAAGCTCGTCCACGAAGGTATTCACATCCTTGAACTCCCTGTATACCGATGCGAACCTTACATAAGCCACGGCATCCAGGTCCTTCAGCTTATTCATTATCAGCTCTCCTATGACGGAGCTCATTATCTCCCGCTCCTCCAGCTCATATATCTCCTTCTCGACCTCATCTATCATGAGGTTTATCTTCTCGGCAGACACGGGACGCTTATGGCAGGCACGCAGTATGCCGCGCTCCATCTTCTCCCTGTCGTAAGTCTCCCTGTTATTATCCTTCTTGATCACGATCAGAGGTATGGTCTCGACCTTCTCATAAGTAGTGAAGCGCTTTCCGCACTCGTCACAGACCCTTCTCCGTCTTATGGAATTATTCTCTTCAGCCGGTCTCGAATCAATAACCCTTATATTCTCATGACCACAGTAAGGACATCTCATATTATTCTCACTTTCTCATAACGAAATAAACTACGCATCACAAGGCAGACCATATATGGCATGCCTCCTTATCAAACCAAAAGATCAATGCCTCTTAAGGAAATCCGGGATATTTATGCTCTTCGGCTCAACCCTCGATATCGTAACGGGCTCAGGCGCTATCTGCTGCGTCTGCTGAGGTCTGGCGGCAACCGTCGGCTGCTGTGCCTGAGGCTGGACATTCCCCGTAAAGCCCTGCGCTCCGAGGTTAGCCGTGCCCCCCGTTCCAAGAACCTGCACGTTATCGGTCTGGGGAGTAACGGGTCTCATACCTGCAAGACCATTCATCCCGCCTAAGCCTACGCCACCTGCTCCGAGAACTCCCTGATTGCCGAAGTTAAGGCCGCCTGCCATGCCCTGTGCGAATATATTAGGAGCCTTGGGCTTCTCAGGCTGCGGCTGCTCCGCCGTCACATCCAAAAGCCCTGTAGCTATGACAGTAACGCTAATCGTGTCGTCGCTCACATCTCCCGAATTATCGGTTCCAAAGATAACATCCGCATCAGGGTCTATGAGGTTATTTAAGAAGTCAGATATCGAGTAGACATCCTCATTCGTGACATTTCCTGTTATATTGTAGATAAGGTTCTTCGCTCCGTCTATCTTGGTATCAAGAAGCGGGTTCTCAACTGCCTTCTTGACGGCATCCATAGCCCTGCTCTCGCCCTTGCCGGAGCCCATGCCGATATGTGCCACGCCCTTATCGTGCATGGTTGTCCTCACATCAGCGAAGTCAACATTCATAAGAGCCTCGCCGGTGATAAGGTCGGTAATACCCTGTACGGACTGCTGCAGCACCTCGTCTGCCTTCTTGAAGGATTCCTCAAAGGGAAGCTTCGGGTCTAATGCCCTGAGCTTATCATTAGGGATGACGGTAAATGTATCAACGCTCTCAGCAAGACGCGCTATGCCCATCTCCGCCTTCTTCATCCTGCCTCTTGACTCGAATGAAAACGGCTTCGTCACGATGGCGGTAGTAAGGATTCCCATCTCCTTCGCGGCCCTTGCTATTACAGGCGCCGCTCCGGTTCCAGTGCCGCCTCCCATGCCGCAGGTTATGAACACCATATCATAGCCCTCTATGCGGCTCTTTATCTCATCTATCGTCTCTTCCGCTGCCTTCTCTCCGCGCTCGGGATCGGCTCCTGCTCCGAGCCCCTTTGTCAGCTTCTGGCCTATCTGCACATAATTAGGCGCCTTGCAACTCCTAAGATCCTTCAGATCAGTATTGACTGCCATAAGCTCGACGCCCCTTATGCCGACATCGACCATGCGGTTCAGCGCATTATTCCCCGCGCCTCCCACGCCTATGACCATGATCTTGCATGCGTACTCCGCAGCGTCAGACTTCATCTCAAACACGATAAATCCTCCTCAAAAACCCTTCCATAAAATATATAAAAAATATATAACCCCTTTAAGACTAACTTACATAATAACTTCTTAAATTAAAATACGCAAGAATTTTTCAAAACTAGTATCTGCACCAATGGAATACACAATATCTAGATATCAAAGCTGAATATCCGCTCGTCTTCCATGTCCGCACAAAGCGGCATCCTTATTCGTCCTTCTCAAACGTCACGTACCCCTCATCCTTGTCAACGGAATAATTCTCAAGATGAAGCTCGCCCGATAAGCCTGTTATCGAGTTTATGACGCTCTTAAGCTTCATCATTTTCTCGTCTATATTTTCCATCGACCCAAGCACTGCCCTCGCATCCTTAAAGTAGAGCGTGACATTCATCGAGTCATCAAAATAAATCCTGTCAGGCCTCATCTCATATTTATCAAAAAGCTGGGTCAGCGCAAGTATCGTAGCGAATATGTCCTCATTCTGCACGGGAAGCGGCTCATAAAGCACGCACTCATCAAAATAAAGTCCCGTCACATAAGGTATGCCCGGTATCATCTCCATGGAAGCCTCTACTACGATGCCGTCCCTGTCAAAGTACATATATCTCCCGAGATACTTCACATATCCAGCGACCGCCTTCTCATACACATTTATAGTGACAGCTGTAGGAGAATCGATCGCAACGTCCATCCTCTCTATGAAAGGTATGTCCGTAATAAATTTATTCCTATATTTAAGATACAGATACAGCGAGTTATGCCCCAGGATCCCCGTCATCGCCATATCCTCTATCTCCTCGTCCGTGTACCTGGTATTCCCCGTCACTGTGACATCCTCAACCCTGAAATACTCCCAGAGCGCCGCAAGCGCTATCAGCAGGATAGCGGAAATAACAGCGACTATTATGGGCCACCTGTCCCGCATATCAGCTCATCCTGATGCTTCTCGACACGGCAAGCGCAATGCCTATCTCCGCAAGCAGGAAGACGGCAGACGACCCTCCGTAGGATATGAAGGGAAGCGTTATGCCGGTATTCGGCAATGTGTTGGTCACGACCGCTATGTTCAGCACCACCTGCAGAGCAAAGTGAGTCATTACTCCTGTAACTAGCAGCGAGCCGAAAAGATCCGGCGCATTGGTCGCTATCATAAGAAGATGATATATAAGCATGATGAAAAGCAGTATTACCGCAAGCGCGCCGAACATCCCGAGCTCCTCGCATATTATCGAGAAGATCATATCGTTCTGCGCCTCCGGCACGAACCCCAGCTTCTGCGTGCTCTGTCCAAGTCCTTTGCCTAGAACTCCTCCGGAACCTATGGAATATAGTGCTTGTAAGGTCTGGAAGCCTTTATTTGAAGCATAGGCCTCCGGATCGAGCCACGCCTTTATCCTTCCGAGCCTGTATGATACCTCGGCTGGGACGATATTATGCGCTATCACGTACACTATCAGCACAGCAAGTCCCATCATGACTCCCGCAAAGATTATATAGGGAGCGCTCTTTGGGCTTGCGATGAAAAGCATGATATAGACTATCGCGAAGATTATGATCGCGGAGCTTAGGTTTTCCGTTATCCCATAGACCATGAGCGCAGGCACGGCAGCGAGTATCATAGTCTTTACTATACCCTTTATATGCTGCACCCTTTTTAAGTTTCCGCAGACGTAGGCGGAGAAGAATAAGATCACACCGACCTTCGCAACCTCAGCAGGCTGAAGCGAAAGTCCGAGGTTAAGCCATCTCCTTGCACCGTTTATAGTCATACCAAGAGGCGTCAGCACGAGGGCTATAAGTATCAGCGAGATAAAATACGCCGGCCATGCTAACACCCTGAACTTATGATAATCAATTCTTGATATGCCCGCCATCACCACAAGCCCTAATAACGTCGCCCTGAGCTGGCTCATAAGATAATAATTCGATTTCTTTCCGACCCTTACGGCAGAATAAGCGCTTGCGGAATATATCATTATAAGACCGAATACTATAAGGAAGAGCACGATGAAGATAAGGCTCCTGTCCGCATGACCGTGTACCTTCTCCTTCTTCGCTCCTTTTAAGCTCTTAACCCTTACTGTCCTTATATCCCTAGCAGTATCCAAATCCTTACCTATTCCTTAAGACCTAAGACAAGCTCCTTGAAGATCCTGCCTCTTTCCTCGTAGTTAGTGAACATCCCCCAACTTGCGCAGGCAGGCGAGAGAAGCACCGCATCTCCTGGTTCCGTCAGTTCATAAGCCTTTTTCACGGCTTCTTCCATGTCATTTACCATTACTATGTCGTTATATCCATGCTTCCTTGCGCACTCCGCTATCTTCTCCGCTGTCTGTCCCAAAAGCAGCAGATACTTTACCTTACCGTCAAAGGCTTCTATCCATTCGTCATAGGACGACTGCTTATCAAAGCCTCCGCCTATAAGCACAGTCCTACGGTTCATAGCCTTTATTCCCTTTATCGCGGCATCGGGATTCGTTCCCTTGGAATCATTGTAATAATCAACGCCCTTCACGGTCTTAACATATTCTATCCTGTGCTCCACCGCCTTAAACGATCGCACCGTCTCCTTTATCACATCCATAGGCACGCCGTAGGCATAAGTCATTCCTACCGCCGCCATAACGTTCTCATAGTTATGAGTACCGATAAGGAGCATGTCATTCACATCTATTACGGGCATATCATTATACATTATCATATCGCCGTCCATATAAAGAGTGTCACAGCCCGCAGCTTTCGCTCCTTCAGTGTCAAGCCTTGTAAAATAAACAACACGGCACGGTGCCCTCTTTCCGAAATCCCTCGTATAAGGGTCATCATAGTTCAGTACTATCACATCGTCAGCCGTCTGCTTTAAAGCTATCCTCTCCTTTACTCTCACGTAGTTTTCCATCGTATAGTGCCTGTTTAAGTGATCGGGCGTGATATTCAATATAGCCGACACCTTAGGCTTAAAGGCATCCGTCGTCTCAAGCTGGAAGGAAGATATCTCCGCGACCACCATGCTGTCATCCTTTGTATCAAGGGCTACGGCGGTATAGGGGTTCCCTATATTCCCCACGACGAAGGTATCCCCGCCACGCTGCTTCGCGTAATTCTTACATATCTCTCCCACAAGCGTAGTCGTAGTCGTCTTGCCGTTAGTGCCGGTTATAGCAAGCACTTCTCCTTTGGCGTACTCATAAGCAAGCTCTATCTCACCCGATATCCTTGCTCCCATCTTCCTAAATTCCTCCACCATAGGATTATCTATAGGCACTCCGGGTGAGAGCACCACCTCGTCTATGCTTTCGCCTACGGACTGAGGAAGCTCCCCGATGTATATATCCGCATCGGTCTCCTCGATGAATTTTCTCTTTATATCGTCTATCACGAGCTTATCATTGGCATCAAATAAAGACACCTTCGCTCCGACCTTACCAAGCAGCGTTGCAGCGTTTATCCCGCTGATGCCGCTTCCTATGACAAGCACGTTTTTATTCTTCGCATCCATATATCCACCCACATCCTATAAAGCAACAAAGGCAACGACCGACAATATAAGCGTGACAAGAGTGAAGGCGGTCACGACCTTCGTCTCCTTCCAGCCGGACAACTCGAAGTGATGATGTATCGGAGCCATCCTGAAGAACCTCTTGCCCCCTGTAGCCTTGAAATACAATACTTGTATGATGACCGAGAGCACTTCCGCAAAATAAATGAAAGCCGCAATGATTATGTATATAGGCATGTTCATCATGATAAAGGAAGCCGCAACGAAGCCGCCTAAAGCAAGCGAGCCCGTGTCCCCCATGAAGACCTTCGCCGGATGATGATTATAAATAAGGAATCCTAGCAGACCGCCCAGGAAAGCCATTGCGGCAGGAGCTATCCCCGCATTCATGGCAGCAGAGGATATGGCTGCGAAAAGGGCAACCACGGCTGTGACGCTTGAAGCAAGCCCGTCCAGCCCGTCCGTGAAATTAGAGCCGTTCACCGTACCGCAGATTATGACCGTCTCAAAGGGCACCGCCAGTATTCCAAGCGAAGCGATAAAAGCGGTTCCGCTTGCGGTAAACAGAGAACTGAACGGTATCCTCATGTCGAATGAAATATTAGTGAAAAGTCGAACGCAGGCAAGCACTATAA
Source organism: Lachnospiraceae bacterium (assembly GCA_017455525.1). Classification (GTDB taxonomy): domain Bacteria; phylum Bacillota; class Clostridia; order Lachnospirales; family Lachnospiraceae; genus NK4A144. The sequence continues at coordinate 7,270 of JAFTAP010000011.1, read as the reverse complement.
AGGAAGAAATCACCTGTAATAAAAACTTCTGCCATGCGCGAAGCCCAAGGTTATGATGCCGCACGACCTTTAAATAATCATCTGCGAAGCCCACCAAAGCAAAGCATATGACCGATACGAAGATGGGAATGATATTCCTGTGCGTCGGGATATAGAAAGCCGTCACTATTATCCACGGAATAAGAAAGATGACGCCTCCCATGGTAGGAGTGCCGTTCTTTGCCTTATGCGAGGCCGGTCCCTCTACCCTCTCGGTCTGTCTCGCCTTGAGCTTCACAAGGAGCGGAGGCGTGATCCTACCGCATATATAAGTAAGTACGAATGAAATTATAAGTGGCAGTATATATTCAGTCATAGCTTTAGTACTCCAAATCAGACTTCACGTTCTCATCTATAGGCTGCAGGGTTTCCGGATCAAGTATCTCGCCCGTGTTAGGGTCTATGGGAAATCCCGTGCCGGGGTCATATTGTATCACATTAGGCGTATATATTTCATCTACGGGTACCATCCCCATGGATACTGTGTTTTCGGGCGCCTCGTTCCCCGATACTGCATTACCTGATACAGCATTGCCCGATACGCTGTTAGCCGATACCTGATTAGAGGACACTGCGTCAGAGCCTATGAAGAACTTTGCCTCCGCATCCGTGAGTTCTTCCCTCTCCTTCTCCGTAAGTTCCTCAGTCGGGAAGATATTAAGGTATGGCAGCACCTCTGTCATTATATCCTTACATAGATAAGTCGCAAGCCTCGTAGAGTTAGACTGATCCGCATGGTTAGGATGGTCTATTACCACGTAGCATATAACCTCGGGATCGTCCATAGGCACATATCCCATGAAGGATATTACGTAGTTCTTCGCAGCTCTCGGAAGCTTCTCGGCGGTTCCCGTCTTTCCTCCCATGGTGTATCCCGCGGGTCTTGCTGTCCAGCCTGTACACTGCTCCGGGTCGCTCATTACGACGGCGTTGCAGTCGTCTCGCACCATGTCCGACGCCGTCTCTGATATTATCTGCTTCACTTCCTTGGGCTCGTACTCCTTAACTATGGCGCCCTCGGAGTTCACAATCTTCGTTACTAAATGAGGCTCATAATACCTGCCGCCGTTTATTAGAGCGGAAAAGCCTGCTATCATCTGTATCATTGATACGTTGAAGCCCTGACCAAAGGATGCGACGGCAAGATCCGTCTGTCCCATCTTCTCCGTGAATACATTCGCAGCCCCGCTCGACTCTCCGGCAAGGTCTATGCCGGTATAATTGCCGAAGCCGAAATTCCTGTTATACCTAAGCCATTCCTTCTTGCCTAAGGCGAAGGCTATATCCATCAGCACGACGTTACAGGACTTCGCTATGCCCTCCTTCACAGTCAGCGGTCCATCTCCAAACCTGTTGTGACAGTGTATGGTATGTTCCCCTATATCAAGAGCGCCGTTGCACACGTATGTCTCATCGCCCCTTATGCTTGCAGAATCGATGCCCGCGGCAACCGTGAAGGGCTTCATAGTAGAACCCGGCTCATATGTATCTGAGATACAGTAGTTCTTCCACACCGCATTCTTTATTATCGCATTATCAGACAGCGACTCGTTAGTCACAAGCTCTATAAGGTCTATCTCGTTCTCCGAAACCTCATTCATGGAGACTCCCACGGCTTCCGCCAGATCCCTTTTTGAAAGGAGAGAAGCATACTGCGTAAGGTCAACTCCTTCCATATTCTGCGGATCATTTAAGTCAAAGACAGGATATCCCGCCATAGCATATATCTCGCCGTTATCCGGATTCATAATGATGACGCCTATATTATCAGCCGCAGGTCCCGTGCGGTAAGCGTTCCTGTTCTCCTCGGCGAATTCCGTGATATGCTTCTCGACTATGGACTGGATATTCGTATCAAGCGAGGTGACAAGCGTATAGCCGTCGTCCGCCTCCTTTACCGTGCGGGTCAGCGTGCCGTCAGCATTTAAGTATCCATACGACCTTCCGTTAGTGCCGTTCAATACGTCATTATAGTATTCCTCAAGACCGTACTGTCCCTCATTCCCTGTCTGCACGAAGCCTATCACGTCGCAGGCAAGAGTTTTGTACGGATATTTCCTCTTATATTCCTCCTCGAACCACACGCCGTTTTTCGCAGGGTCTACTATCGCATCGGCTTCTTCCAGCTTGCCGTCCTTACGCAGCTCGTCACGTCTTATGCCGTTAGCGGATATGGCTTCGTCAACCATAGCGTTGTAATTCTCTATCCTGCTGCTCTCAAGCTGCCGCAGATATTTCTTATACGATGCAGCAGGGTTCTTCTCTACATAGCCCCTTACCTCGTCTATGTCAAGCTCTGCGAAAGCCTTCTGCAGTATCGCAAGGGTAGGCTCGATATGAGCCCCTTCGTCTATGCTCATAAGCTTTGAGTCAATTATCAGGTTATAGACCTTCTCGGAATACGCAAGCACGGTTCCGTTCTTATCTTCGATGGAGCCTCTTTTGAAGGGAAGCGTAGTGCTGTCGTAAGACTGCTGCGCCAGCACCTGTTTCTTATATGCCTCCCCGTTGTCGCGGTTTATATGCGCTATCCTTATAATAAGATATGCAAAAGCCAGCAGTACTAAAAAAAATAGTACCACCAGCTTTTTTTGCATAGAGGAGGTGAACTTTCTTTGTTTATCTTTAGCCATTCATTCAGACGGTATTTCCTTATATTGTCTTACATAGTCGGAATCATTACTCTGCGTCACTTCCACCTGTCCTGAGTCCGGATACTTCATGTGCAGCTCGTTCATCGCGATCTTCTTGATCTCCTCCATATCTACGCTGCCCATTATGCGGTCATATTCCTCGTCGTTAGCAAGCTTCATGGATGCAACCTTGCTCTCAAGCGACTCCACGCTCTTCTGCTTCTCCGTGATCTCATTGCGAAGGTTTATATACGCCGTGCATCCCACGAACAAAACTCCCGCCATAAATAATAGAAACGCCACATATCCAGCATTCATGCGCTGAGCCTTGCTGCGGTTCTTTATGACGGTATCAGAGACCGGCTTCTTGAAGGGAGCCTTGTAATCCCTCTCTATCTCCCTGACTGTATTTCCCTCTACTACGTACTCTCTCATATTCTCTCAAATGTCCGAAGGCGCGCGCTGTGCGACCTCGGGTTATCCTTTATCTCCTTTTCTCTTGCTGTTATCGCTTTTTTATTCACGCATCTGCCCTTGCTCTTCTTACCGCATACGCATACCGGAAAGTCCGGCGGGCAGGTGCATGGGTTCTCGTTCCTCTTGAAGTTTTCCTTTACTATCCTGTCCTCAAGCGAGTGGAAGGTTATAACCGAAAGCCTTCCGCCTGCTTCAAGCAGGTCTATCATCGTATCAAGGCTCTCGCTTAGGGCGTCAAGCTCATGGTTTACCTCTATCCTTAATGCCTGAAAGGTCCTCATGGAAGGATTCGTGCCGTTATGCCTTGCCTTGCCGGGAACAGCTTCTTCTATTATCTCATTAAGCTTCATCGTAGTGTCTATGGGTTCATTTTCCCTTTTTCGCACTATCGCTTTCGCTATCCGTCCGGCGTACCTTTCCTCGCCGTAATTTCTTATTATATGGATAAGCTCCTCCTCGCCGTATCCCATCACTATGTCTGATGCGGTAAGGGATGAGCTTAAGTCCATCCTCATGTCGAGCGGTCCGTCCTTCATGTATGAGAAGCCCCTTCCAGCATCGTCAAGCTGATGTGACGAGACTCCTATATCGAGCAATATGCCGTTCACTGACTTAACCTCTAACCCGGCCAGGATACTCCGTATGTTGCGAAAGTTATCCTTTATTATGCTTACCCTGTCCTTATACTCTGCAAGCCTTTCTGACGCTGCCTCTATCGCTTCCTCATCCTGATCTATAGCTATCAGCCGTCCCTTATCAGAGAGTCTTCCCGCTATCAGGGATGAATGTCCTCCGCCTCCCACCGTGCCGTCCACATATATACCCTCAGGGTCTATGCAAAGAGATTCTATGGTCTCCTCCGGCAGTACGGGGATATGGGAATATGTCATAGTGACAGTCCGAGCTCCTCAAGCTTCGATGCTACGTCGTCAACGTTAAGGCTGTCCTCGGAAGCATCGTATCTGTCCTTGCTCCAGATTTCTATGTGATTACCTACGCCCACGAGCACAACGTCCTTTTCAAGTCCCGCATGCTCCCTCAGCGGCGCGGATATAAGTATCCTTCCTTGCTTATCAAACTCACTCTCCTGTGCCGAGCCAAGGAAGAACCTCGATATGGTACGGCTTTCTTTATTGGAGAGGGGGAGAGCGCGTATTTTGTCCTGAAGAATGGTGAAGTCTTCATCACCGTAGACGAAAAGACAATCGTCGAAGCCTTTGGTCACAAAAAAGTGCTCTCCCAAGTTGTCACGATATTTCGCCGGGACGATAAGCCGCCCCTTAGCATCTATTGTATGGTTATACTCGCCAATGAACATTTCCGGAAATTCACCACTTTAAACCACTATTATGGGTTTATCTACCACTTTTCTCCACAAAACAGATAATATACCCTTTTTTTTGACATTGCAAGCATTAATTTTTAAAAATGCACAAAAAATCACGCCATGCGAGACGTGATTTTTGTACATTTTCACCATATTTTGTGTTTATATGCTTTGAGGGATGCTATATCTTGTGTTCGGAGAATGAATGAAAATTTTTTTAATATCGATTTTTTTCGGCTAAAGCTTCACATTCGCATCAAACAAGGAGTCTTTCAGATTTAAGACATTTATTCTTGTTTTTCAATATTTTCCCGCTTTTTCAGCCTCTGTACGACACAGATGCTTAAGGAAGCCACCGTCATTATTCCCGCAAGCACCATAGATACAGGTATCGTAGTCCCCGTGACATAGAGCTGGTCCGTCCTTATCGCCTCTATCCAAAATCTTCCTATCCCATAACCCGCAAGGTACAGGCAGAATATTTCGCCGGAGAAATTCTTATGCTTCCTATAAGAATATAAAAGAACGAGCAATGCCAGATTCCACATCGACTCATAAAGAAAGGTTGGGTGTACCTGTATGAAGTTATCACCCACCTGTATGGTAGCTTCTAATGCGGGAGTTATATCCCTTGCCCTGACCGCCTCTATAGGAAGGCGCATAGCGAATATATTATCCGTATAACCGCCGAAGACCTCCCTGTTAAAGAAGTTCCCCCATCTGCCGACCGCCTGCCCTATAAGGAACCCAAGCGCCACGGAATCCCAAAGCTCAAAGAAATTTTCCTTTTTAACCTTGTTGTATATAAGTATGGCAATGAAAGCCCCGATGACTCCCCCGTATATCGCAAGCCCGCCATGCCTCAGGTTTATTATCTCTATCAGGTTATCCTTATAAAAAGGCCATGCGAATATCACATAATAAATCCTAGCGCCTACTATGCCGCTAGGGATACCTATAAGCGCAAGATCCCATATAGGCTCATCAGACAGCCCCCTGCTCTTCCTGTCATGCACTGCGATAGCGACGCCCAGCATCATGCCGATAGCGATCACGACTCCGTACAAAGCAATGCTGAACCCGAATATAGTAAAGCTCTTCGGGACATCGTGTAAGTAGATATTTAAGTTTGGAAATGAAATATCACCCGCCTGCATTATACGTTAAACTTAAAAAGCACTACATCGCCGTCCTGAACGACATAGTCCTTGCCTTCCTGCCTGACCAGTCCCTTATCCTTAGCCGCATTCATCGAGCCGCATTCTATAAGCGTATCATACGCCACTACCTCAGCCTTGATGAAGCCACGCTCGAAATCCGTATGTATCTTCCCCGCTGCCTGCGGTGCCTTCGTGCCTCTTTTTATAGTCCAGGCCCTTGACTCATCCTCTCCGCAGGTAAGGAAGGAAATAAGCCCCAGAAGCTCATAGCTTGCCTTTATAAGCTTATCAAGCCCTGATTCCTTAAGTCCCAGATCCTCAAGAAATACCGCCTTATCATCATCGTCAAGCTCTGATATCTCCTCCTCTATCTTCGCGCAGATGACATATACGCCCGAGCCCTCTGCAGCCGCAAACTCCCTGACCTTTGCTACATATTCATTCGACGCTCCGTCATCAGCAAGATCGTCCTCGCTCACATTAGCGGCATAGATCACAGGCTTTGCGGTAAGCAGACTGTAACCCCTAAGCAGGGCTTCCTCTTCTTCATCGGCAGGCTCTACCGTGACCGCCCTCTCTCCCGCTTCAAGCGCCGCCTTAAGCCTCTCAAGCAAAGCCGCTTCCTTCTGATATTCTTTCTGCGACTTCGCCACCTTGCCTACCTTGCCAAGCCTTCTCTCCACAACCTCAAGATCTGCCATCTCTAATTCCACATTTATAGTGTCGATGTCACGCAAAGGATCGATCGAACCGTCCACATGCACGACATTCGTATCGTCAAAGCATCTAACGACATGCACGATAGCATCCGTCTCCCTGATATTAGCAAGGAACTGATTCCCAAGCCCCTCGCCCTTGGACGCTCCCTTAACAAGCCCCGCTATATCCACGAACTCTATGACCGCATGCGTCACCTTCTTCGACGAGTATATCTCACCAAGCTTATCAACCCTCGCATCCGGCACGGGCACGACCCCCACGTTTGGGTCTATAGTGCAGAACGGAAAATTAGCCGCCTCCGCCCCCGCCTTAGTTATAGAATTAAAAAGTGTACTCTTGCCGACATTCGGCAAACCAACAATTCCTAGTTTCATAACTTCTCATTATCTCCTTTATTTTCAGGCTTTTCAGCTTCGTAACATCGTGTTACGTAACATTCACGTAACATTTTGGGGTTATTCTTCGTTAGAAATCGTTACGTTTTATGAAAAGAGCCCGTCTAAATACTCTGAAAATCTATCCGTTTCATCAGCCTGGCTTTTACCTGTCTGATGCACGTATGTATCTACTGTTATCTTGATACTGGAATGTCCAAGCATCCGGCTTAAAAACTTGTAGTTAGTACTGTTCTCGCAAAACCTCGTTGCCATCGTATGGCGAAGATCATGCATGGAAAGCCTCTTTACTCCGGCCTGCTCACAGCGTTTCTGAAGAGCCGCATCATACGTGCTGTTCTTCGTAGGATAACCGGTTCTGTTAAGGAATACGAGATCCCTGAACTCATCAGGCGTGTTGTCCTTCGCGTAACCGCCACGATCCCTGATATCTTTTAATATATCATAGGCGGTCTTTGTCAGTGGAACCTCCCTTATACCATGTCTGGTCTTCGGCGGCCCCCAGCGCCACTTCTGCGT
>JAFTAP010000071.1 GCA_017455525.1 Lachnospiraceae bacterium | reverse complement strand
GTAAACGACAAAACTCTTTTCGTTTTGGCGTTTACTGCGTCGGATTTTGGCCGCTGAAAGCGGCATATTTCCTTACAAAATCCGAGCGCATCCGCCGGAGGCTTTATAGTAAGCGAAATTACATATTTCGCTTACTATAAATTGGTATGATATTAAATTATGCAGAAGAGAGACAGGCAGAGCAGCAAATGGTATAAGCTGGATAATGCGGCGAAGATAATACCCTCATCCGCTAAGGGTGCGGATACAAGGGTATTCAGGATATGCTGTGAGCTTAAGGATGAGGTGCGTCCTGAGCTATTGCAGCAGGCGCATGATGAAGTGATAGAAGATTTTCCTATGTTCCGCTGCGTGCTGAAAAAGGGCTTTTTTTGGTACTATCTTGAGGAGAGCGGGCTTGAGCTTAAGGTAACGGAGGACCATCTGAGCGCATGCGCTCCTATCTATTATCCGGGCAGGGTTAATCTGCTTTATCGTCTGAATTATTTCAAGCGCAGGATAAATCTTGAGATGTTTCATGTACTTGCGGATGGCACAGGCGGTTTTATTTTCTTAAAAAGGATCGTCACAAGGTACTTAGAGCTTGCGCATGGGATACAAGGCGGCAAGTATGAGGGGGAGACTTCATCCGTCAGCGAGAAGGGCGGAGACGCTTTTGATCAGTATTACAGTAAGCAGAAGCTTGGGAATCAGCTAAAGCAGTTAAAGAAGATATCCGTAGGCAAGGCTCATCAGATCAGAGGTGAGATAGATGAGAACCTGCTTCCGCATCTTATAGAGGGCACGGTTTCTGCTTCAAAGATAGTTGCACTTGCAAAGGAAAATGAGACTACTGTCGGAGTATATACGACTTCGGTATACATACAGGCAGTGATCGATTCCATGAGCAGAAGAGAGAAACAAAGACCGATAGTTGTTTCCGTGCCTGTGAACCTTAGGCAGTTCTTTGATTCCGATACGACGAGGAATTTCTTCGGAGTCATTAATATCGTGTATTATCCCAAGGATTATGACGGCAGCATAGCTTCGATAATAAGTGTCGTGAAGGACGCTTATGAGGAACAGCTTAGGGAGGAGAGCGTAGAGCGGATAATGAATACCTATGCTTCCTTCGAGGATCATATTGCGATAAAGATGGTTCCCATATGGGTGAAGGACATAGTCATAGATTTCTTCAACAGGAAATCAAAGAAGGGCATCACGACGACTTTATCTAACCTTGGCAGGATACGAATGCCGGAAACTTTGTCGCCCTATATTGACAGATTTTCCGCATTTATGGCGGCTCCGTCGCAGCAGGTATGCATAAGTTCTTTTGAAGACAGGATGGTATTCGGGGAAGTCTCTCCCTATGCCACGCATGAAGTTATGATGTATTTCTTCAGAAGGCTTGTCTCGCTTGGAGTTCCTGTCGAGCTTGCAAGCAATGACCATGATGAGAGAGCAGGCAGGGGCAGCACGAAGGACAATGAGGATAGAGACAGCAAAAAGGAGAAGGGCAAAAGGACGAAAGATGCTAAGACCAAAAAGACTCGGAGGAAGAAAAAATGAATTACTGCCCTAAGTGCGATATAGTGATAAGGGGTAATAAAGCCTGCTGTCCCTTATGTCAGGGAAAGCTTGGGACGGCTCCTGAAGACATGGAGCTATGGGAGAGCGCTAAGGCAGAGGCATTTCCGGTGGTCGAGCGGAAGATAAGCTCGGTTACATTTATGAAGCTTGCGACTTTTTTATTTCTTACGCTTGAAATATGCTTCGGAGCGGTGAGGGGACTTATTGGCTGGGATAAGACATGGGTTCATCTTGTGATGCTGGGCATCCTTGTCGGATGGGTAGACGTGCTCATAGTGATGTACCTAAGAAGCAATATAATAAAGCTTCTGACTGTGGAAGTGTATGTTGCGATAGTCATTGATATCTATGTGGACTATATGACGCATATGCATGGTTGGGCGCTTGCATGGGTTATGCCATTCGCACTTATAGGGCTTGGAATTGCGACGGCAATAATCGCATTAGTTACGGGACTAAGGCCGAGTGAATATGTGCAGTATATTGCATTGAATGCGCTGGTTTCTTTGCTTCAGATCATACCTATCAGGCTGGGGATTAATCCGGTCATTATACCTGCGGTGTTCTGCATAGCCTGTTACCTCGTGTACATGGCTGCCGTTGTCGTATTTCTTTCCAAAGACTTAAAGACGGCCTTAAGCAGGAGGTTCACCTTCTGATGATAAAGGGAATAATCTCCAAGGATAAAGGCAGGGAGCTTGTCTCAAGGATGGGGGACGGCATAGAGAATACGATAGGAAAGACCGTGCAGAGCAGGCTTGAGGTTTCAGACCTTGATATCAATGTACTAATGGGTGACGATGATTCCTCTATTATCCCCGAAGAAATGACATGGTACAGAGTTCCGCTTGAAAATGGCATATCGGGAGACGGAAGCAGCTATCATACCTATGTCAGCAAGGGCAAGTGCAATAATCTCTGCATCATAATCTCCGGGGGCGGGGTCGCATGGAATGAATACACGGCGGCCCGTCCTGTTACCGGAGGCAAGGTAGCGGCGGGGCTTCCCAATTTTTATTGGAATAATCTCAGACCTTTCACACAGCTTATGAATATAAACATAGGCATCACCAATACGAAGAATTCGTCTAATCCCTTTGCGGAGTGGAGCTTCGTAGTAATTACCTATGCAACCGGTGATTTCCATATAGGAAACAGCGAGTTTCATTATAAGACAGAGGACGGAGAGGATGCGATACTGCATTTTGCGGGGCATGGAAATTTTCAGGAGACTATGAGGGTAGCTAAAAAGCTGTTCCCGTCGCCTGACAAATTATTGGTTGCGGGAAATTCCGCAGGGGCTTTCGCAGTACCGGCGCTTGCGGGAGAAATATCAGATAAATATTATCCTGATTGCGGGGACATAACCCTGCTTTCCGACAGCGGGCTTTTATTATATAAGGACTGGAAGAGGACGGCATCGGATGTGTGGGAGGCGGATGAGGCATTCGTATCAAGGCTTCATTCGGATAACCCTACCGTGGATTGGTATGAGTCGCTTTATGCGAAGTATGGGAAGAGGTTTAAGTATCTGTATGCTTCAAGCACGAGGGATTACTTATTAAGCTCTTATTATAATGATATCATCACAAAGCAGTACAAGACGGACTCAGACGTGCAGCAGGCTTTCTATGAGCAGTTAAAGGTAATGGTGAGGCAGCTTAAGGATATAACCGAGGATTTTCATTTCTATATATTCGACTGGTCGATGCTCCCTCTTGCGGTAGGCAGGGGCGGAACAGTCCATACCGCATTGAAGGAGATCACCTTCGCTTCAAAGAAGAGCGAGGACAAGACCATGGCGAACTGGCTAATGGATCAGGCAGACGGCAATCCGTATGACATAGGGATGAAGCTATTGGAGCCTGATTGTTCATGAGATAAATAGCCTATTCAAAAAATAGCAGGTCATTATCTTACGGTATGAATATACTGCTCAAACCTCGGTAATTTAAATCTTAAGTATCCATATTGAGTTCCGTCCACCACTCCGCTATCCAATAGCCTCGAACGGTACTTTGTAAAAGTATCAGAGGTCATATTCGCCTTATTTCTGATATCCTCCACTTTGACATAATCAGATTCGCTCTGCTCCATAACCTCTAGCATAGCTTCGATTACTTTGATGTCAGAAGCCGAAAATTCTTCCCATATTTTATCATAAGCAAGCTCGGCAAGTGTAATATCAAGGTCACTATCTATTGCTGCTCTGTCTATATCCTCATAACTGTCATGTCTGCATAGCTCGTTCCAATAATGATATCCTACGGCTTGGAAGGCAAGCGAATAACCTTTTGTTTCATACGCAAGGGCCTCTGCCCATTCCCTGTCTATTCCAAGTGTCTTTTGATAATCTTCTCTTATTGCCGTGATGTTCAGCATGTCAAGCTCTTTGACCTTTGCCCTATATAAAAAGGTTAAGGATTTCTTATTTTTTATATTCTTTATATTTTCATTAAGACCTGTCATGAGGACATAAATGTCATAATCGGCATTAGAATATGAAGACAGGGCCAATGACTGCGTGATAGATTTTAACGAAATATGCATCAAAATATACCTATCGTGACAGCAAGCTCGGAATAAGGCGCTTCAACTTCTCAAAATGGCGGATCAAGCAGATGCTTTAGGAAAAAATAATAGCATGTTCAGTCATTCCTTGTTAAAATAAAACATAAAAAGTTGGACGACAGAATAAAGGATACTGGGAATGAAGAAAATCAACACACATAAATTAGGGCATATAAGGCAGGAAGTATGGTCTTTCATAATGATGACCTGCGGTGCGGCATTGGCGGCATTTGCCTTGGAAGAGTTCCTTGCTCCTAATGATATCTTTGACGGTGGAGTAGTTGGTATAGCCATGATCATAGCAAGGCTCATACCGCCGGACATTGGAATACTGGTTGTGCTTATAAACATTCCATTCATCATACTCGGACGGAAAGAAATGGGAAATTCTTTCGTGATAAAGGCGGTTTATTCTATGGTCCTGTTTTCCGTGCTGACATCAATCTTTGCTCCTTTAGTAAATGCCACGCAAGATAAGATACTTGCGACTGCTTTCGGAGGGGTTTTGCTTGGTGCAGGAGTAGGACTCGTGCTAAGGGGCGGTGGCTGCCTAGACGGGACAGAGATAGTAGCTCTCCTGCTGTATCGAAGGAACGGTTTTTCTGTGGGAAACACTGTGCTCTATATTAATATCGTGATATACACCATAGCAGGTTTGCTTTTCGGGCTTGATAACGGTATGTATTCGCTGCTCATGTATTTCATAACATCAAGGGTAATTGATATCGTCGATGTTGGCATGAACAATGCAAAGTCTGTGATGATAATTACGGAAGAGGGTAAAGAGGTAGCCGAGGAAATATACAAGCGACTGGGCAGGACCGTGACCTTCATGCGTGGCGAGGGTATGGTGAGCAAGAATGAGATGGACGTGCTTTATTGTGTTGTAACGCGCACGGAGATATTCACTCTCAAGGAAATCCTTCACGAATTTCCCAGAAGCTCATTCACTACTATCTCCGAAATAACGGAGATAGTGGGAAACCATATCAAGAGGACAGATAGTTGATATTGTGTAACTGTTCAGGGCAGCAATACGCGCTTGCCGCGGATTGCGTGCGAAAACATTGGATTGGCAGCATCTGGCTCCTTGCCCGTAGGGCAAATTTTAATGAGCCGGATGCCCGTATCCATGAAGAACCCGAGGGGTTCTGAATAGATACGATATTGTATTAAAATAGCTGTTTTGATAAACTATATACATTAAGATAAAGGAGCATGATACCGTTAACGCCTGTATTTTAGGCGGTTACGGTATCAGCCCCGAACGGACTAAGTCAGATAATAAACTGGCGTTATTAGAGGAGGAAAAGCGGCTTGAATATTGGGAAACGCCTTATATGCTTCATGCTGGCTTTTCTTGTGTTTTCCTTTGTCTGTGACGGAGAATACTCTGAACAAGGCAGGATCGTACGCTCTATAAGAGAAAGCGATGAGGCATTTCCGGCTTTATCGGCTTTTCAGTTTGCATCGAAGACTAATTCTGATTTTTCGAATGAGATAAAAGAGGTATCAACTCATACTGCAGAAGTAAAAACTGCAAAGAAGCAGAATCAACGCATGGGACGGTATTACGAAATAATAATCCTGCTTGCTATTGCTTATCTTTTTATTTTAATAAATACGGGAAGTTTCTTTCTATATGAACTTCCTGCCGAATGCGGAAATTCAAGAATCCTAAATTATATAATGAATCAGGACGGCAAGAAGTAGTTATCTTTTTATCTCACATATTTAAAAATAGGAAACAGTAAATAGCAGAAGGTATGCGGGCATTATGACGTATGCCTTACTGGCGTACGTCTTATGCTGTACATACATCTAAGGAGTGCTGACCATGATTTCAAATATTTTGGTGGCTATTATGGCTATCTTAGCTTTGGCGGGCTTCGCTTATTGTCTCTGGATGGAAAACGGCAAGGGCGGCGAAGCAAGTGAGAACAGTGATAAAACTGAGAAATGAGGTAAAATATGCAGATAATATCAATAACTTTTCTGGTAATAGTACTGGCTCTTCCGGTCATACTGACCTTCATATTAAAATAGGGGGGATGGCGATGGAAAGTGAAGTGCTAGGATATATTTTTTGCGGTGTTATGACAGTAGGACTTTTCGGAATAATATGGGGGCTTTCAAAAATCTTATCTATATTCACGGATAAGATGCTTCCGGAACCAGAGGATTTTTAGTAATAAATTCGGGGCTGTGCTGTACGATCAGTACAGCCTCTGTTAGATTGAATACGTGCGTTAAGATGTGAAAAGTTGTGAAAGGTTTTGTATTAAGATTTAAATTACCGAAGTCTGTAAAATAGCAAATGAAGCTTATCATATAAACCTTAACTGTCTGTCTATCCATGATTTCTGGGAAACTTCATGGGTTTTCGCATTATCGGGAGGATGACCGACAAGCAGCGGAGAGTCAGGATCGTGATCTGCCATGTTTTGCTTTACTTTAACAGGATCATTATTCGCATAGCAGTATCGGCATAGATGACCGCAGGTGTCGTATTCACCTATATCACACGATAGATAGCAGGCGCAGCCCTCTCTTGAAGGCTTCCTTTTCGGCACATCAAGCCTCGCTCCGACCGCTCTTTCATATACGGGTATAGTCATGCAACCTGAACAGTCTGCGCCATATTTTGCAAGATAGTTTCCTTCGTGACAAGGACGCAGCTCCATTCCGAATTCCCTTGCAATCTCCGTCATCTTCGATCCCAGAAGTTCTCTGTTTTCCATGGATACCGCAACAGCTTCGGGAAAATTACGGCGTACCTTCCCATATATGTCGATAAAGCTTATGACGCATATCCTCGTATGTCCTGCAAGCCGTGACGCTATGTGATGGAAAGCCTCAAGATGATGCTTCGCATCGTATTCCTCGTTTAGCAATATAGGATCGTAACGCCATCCCGTGCTGCCTGCTCCTACCATATCAGCTATCGTAATAAAGCTGTCTATGACATCGTCAATATCAGGAACGTTCGGTTCTATATCCCTTCCGTAGCAGGTAATCGTCACATACCAGAACTGTCCGTATTCCTCAAGCTTATCCATATAGGGTATCATCGGAGCAGGATTCTTCGTGCAGAAGCCGATCAGATCCACGACGGACGGATCAAGTGCGTATCTGCTTATCTTATCCCTGTCGTAAGGATTCCTCACAAGCACATATCCCTCATCAAGCCTGTTAGCAAACCATTTAGAATAAAAAGCCGGTATGTCCGTCCTCTGACCTGTGTTTATTATCATAATTCTATCTCTTTAGTTCATGAAGAAACTCATAACAGGAAGCTAATGTAATCATATATTTCGTTAAAATCTATCACGCAGTCATTGTCATATATGTATATCGGGACCTTTGCATCGAAGCCGTAGACATAGACATCCGGCTCCTCTCCGAATATATGGACTATGACCTTTTGCTTATCAGGATCGACTATCCAGTATTCTTTGACTCCTGCCGCTTCGTATTTTGCAGTTTTTATATTGATGTCTTTCTTGCGAGTAGAAGGAGAGAGTACTTCAAGCACGAAATCAGGGGCACCGAAAACTCTTTTTTTATTCATTTTGTTGCGGTCACTTATGATGAAAAAATCCGGCTCCACCATAGTCAAGTCATCATCTGCTCCGTCAAGCTGCACGTCGGCAGGAGACATTACAGGAACGCACTTGCCCTTATGCGAGGATATGTAATTTGCTACTTTGATATTGATTTGATTAGCTATTAGCTGATGTATATAATTGGGCGCTTCCATATAATATAAATATCCGTCGATGAGCTCATATCTGTCGTCATCGGGCAGAGCGAGATAGTCGGCTATGGTATATTCTCCCTGCTTCTTTCCCTTTGGAAGAGGATGGCTGTCATGACCAAGATACTCATCTATGCTCAACGCTTCTTCCAATGCTATCATGGTATCATGCCTTGGATTTTTCGTGATACCGCTTATCACTTTCTGAACAGTGCCTAAAGGTACATCACACATGTCAGCCAGCTGCCGATACGTAAGATTAAGTTCTTCCTTTCTTTTTCGCATTTCTTCCGTAGTCATAATGCTTGCTCCTTATAGTGAATATCAAATAATGGAAACATATATATTATGACACGCCCAATATGGATAGTCAATTCCAAAAATGGATAATTGGAATTATTTTTTTTCGTTTGACAAAATCAATGCATTTCTTTATTATGTAGAGGATTTAAGGGAGTAGCCGGTCGTATGTAATATATGCGGCAGCCGGGGACGTCATCACGATACTTGAAGGCATTATACGGGCATAAGGTATCCGGGTCCGGCATAAGGGAGACTGACGGCAAGACTTTTATCACGTAGTGTTGGTACACTGTGATGGAAGCCTTGCTTTTTATTACTACAGGGTATTATAACTAAGGAGATTCGCATTATGAAGATAGTCGCCATTGTTTTATTCGTATTGATGTATATGTGTCTTATAGCCTTGCCTAAGCGGAGGGCTTACGTGGCTCTTATCACGGCGGGGATATTCCTTATTTTAGGAATACTTCCTTTTAAGGAACTGCCGACGGCTATTGACTGGAACGTGCTTCTTATGATACTGGGCACGCTGCTTCTTGTGGATTACTTCACTGAGTCGAAGATGCCTAATTTCATAGCGGATAAGCTGCTGGATATCGCTCCTAACGTGATGTGGGTAACTATACTTATGTCCTTATTCTCCGGGATAATCTCGGCTTTTATAGATAACGTGGCGACGCTTCTCATGGTGGCTCCGGTAGGGCTTGCCGTGTGCAAGAAGCTTAAGATAAATCCTGTGCCTATGATAATATCCATAGCCGTGTCGTCAAATCTGCAGGGGGCGGCGACGCTGGTCGGAGATACGACCTCTATCATGCTTGCCTCGTATGCGGGTATGGATTTCAATGATTTCTTCTGGATGAACGGTAAGCCGGGGATATTCTTCGCAGTGGAGCTTGGGGCGATTGTCACGGTTCCCATAATGATGATACTTTTCAGGAAGGACAAGGAGAAGGTCGAATCGACGGAGAAGACCGTAGTTACCGATTATGTGCCGTCCATTATGATGATCGCTCATGTGGTATTGCTTGTAATAGCTTCATTCATCCCCGATAAGCCGGAGATCACTAACGGCGTTATATGTATGGCTTGCGGGATCATAGGCATAATATGGGAATATGCGAAGGATAAGGACAAGGACAGGGCGGTGAATGTCATAAAGAATCTTGATTATGATACTTTACTTCTTCTTACAGGGCTTTTTGCTGTAATCGCAGGTATTACAGAGGTTGGAGTGATAGATGACCTTGCAAGCTTTATAGCTTCCGTCGGAGGCACGAATATATTATTGCTATATACGATAGTCGTATGGGGTTCTATGCTGATATCTGCCTTTATTGATAATATACCTTATGTTGCGACTATGCTCCCCGTGCTGCAGGGGGTGACGCTTGCTATGGGAATAGAACCTTATCTGCTCTACTTCGGCTTGCTTTGTGGCGCAACGCTCGGAGGGAATATAACCCCTGTGGGGGCAAGCTGCAATATAGCGGGAGTGGGAATGCTTCGCAAAGAGGGGCATGAGGTAAGCTTCAAGGATTTCATGAGGATAGGGGTGCCCTTTACGCTTGCGGCGACGCTTACGGCTTATATTTATTTATGGATATTCTGGAGATAATAAATTATTGGTTGACGGTTATCTTGTTTCCGTCGCAGATTGTAGTAATATCTCCATTCATTGTTACATAGGCTTTGATGTCATTTTCTTTTATAAGCTCTTTTAGCTTGTCATCCGGAGCTTTTTCAAGTGAAGTGCTGATCACGGCATAGGCCGGAGAGGCTTTTTCTATAAGCTTCTTTTCTTTCTTATCATAAACTCCGTGATGAGGGATCTTTATCCAGTCGCAGGATAAGTCATAAGAGCCGTCTGCCATTTGTGATATGCGGTCGTTTTCGATATCGCCGGTGAATAAGAACTTACAGCTTCCGTATTTTATCATCAGGCATAAGGACATATCGTTATCCCTATTCTTATCACTTTCAAGCAGAGGACCAGGATCCTCGGCGGGAAGTATGTCCATAGAAATATTATCAGCAAAATCCATAGACTGCATATTGTCTGCGAATATGGCGTTATCCTTGCCTGATATGCAGTCCATGAGTGCCGGATAGTATTCCTTCTCACTTTCATAATCAGGAAGATAGACAGTGCCTATGCTGTAATTATTTATTATCTCCACGGCGCTTCCGATATGATCCTGATCGTAGTGCGTAAGGAGCAGAAAACTAATGTCTGATATTTCATGCTTTTTAAGATATGCGTCTATCGTATCGTAGGCTTCCTCCGTGCCCGTGTCTATGATTCCTACAATATCATTATATTGAATAACTGCTGCGTCCGCTTTGCCTACATTAAGATTTGTGATGACAAGCTTATCTTGAGGATCCGTATTAGATTTTTTCGCATTGCAGCGGTAAAGACCGTATGAAATAATACCGGCAATCAGGCAGATTGCGGCAATCAGTATTATGAGTTTACGTGCGTTTTTATTGTTCATTTCATTAGTATAACACCGAATGAAAAATAATTGTTGCAAAATCCTTGATATAGGTATACAATCTTTTTCGTGAAAGGCAAAGGCGCTTGGAGTGATCCCGGCGCCTTTATCTTTATGATAAGAAAATTCCGCAGGTAATAGCCGATAGTGGCTATTCAGTACAAGGCTTGTCACCGAGGAGACACCACATCGTGGCGCAGTGGCAAGCAGGCAAGGCGCTTAAGCGTCTCACAAAAGAGGGAGGGCATTATTTATGGCACAGGAATCGATCAAGGAAATCTACGGAAGTCTCGTATTCGGAGACAGGGTGATGCAGGAGAGGCTTCCCAAGGAGGTCTACAAGGCTGTAAAGGAGACAGCGGAGAACGGCACGCACTTGGCGCTTGACGTGGCCAATACGGTTGCTGCTGCAATGAAGGAGTGGGCGCTTGAAAACGGAGCGACGCATTTCACGCATTGGTTCCAGCCTATGACGGGACTTACTGCGGAAAAGCATGACAGCTTCATATATCCTGCGGGAAGCGGCGAGGTGCTGCTTGAGTTCTCGGGTAAGGAGCTTGTAAAGGGCGAGCCTGATGCATCAAGCTTTCCGTCGGGAGGACTTAGGGCAACCTTTGAGGCTAGAGGCTATACGGCATGGGATCCTTCTTCACCCTGCTTCGTAAAGGACGGGACGCTGTATATACCTACTGCATTCTGTTCTTACGGCGGAGAGGCGCTTGATAAGAAGACTCCGCTTTTAAGGTCTATGGATGCGCTCTCTGATGCCGCAGTGAAGGTCTTGAAGCTTCTCGGAAAGGACGTTAAGAGGGTTAACACGACCATAGGCTCGGAACAGGAGTATTTCCTTATTGATAAAGAGAAATATCTTAAGAGAAAGGATCTTGTCATGTGCGGAAGGACGCTTATAGGAGCGCCTGCGCCTAAGGGACAGGAGATGGAGGATCATTACTTCGGAGTGCTTAAGCCAAAGGTCGCTGAGTTCATGCATGAGCTTGACAGAGAGCTGTGGAAGCTTGGCGTGCCCGCAAAGACGAAGCACAATGAGGTTGCGCCTGCGCAGCATGAGCTGGCTCCTGTATTCGAGACTGCGAATGTATCGGTAGACCACAACCAGCTTACTATGGAGATAATGAAGAAGGTGGCTGATAAATGCGGATATGCATGCCTTCTGCATGAGAAGCCTTTTGACGGCATAAATGGTTCAGGTAAACACAATAACTGGTCGATAAGCACGAATCAGGGAGAGAACCTGCTAGATCCCGGCAAGACACCTCAGGATAATAAGCAGTTCCTTATTTTCCTTATGGCGGTCATATCAGCAGTTGATGAATATGCTGATCTGTTAAGGCTTTCTGTCGCTACTGCGGGAAATGATCACAGACTTGGTGCGAATGAGGCTCCGCCTGCAGTCATTTCGGTATTCGTAGGTGATGAGCTTGCGGGCGTGCTCAAGTCTATAGAAGAGGGCACGAAGTTCGACGGAGCCGGAGCCACGAAGATGAGCTGGGCACATGTGCTTCCGCATATCACGCAGGATACTACGGACAGGAACAGGACTTCTCCATTTGCCTTTACAGGGAATAAGTTCGAGTTCAGGATGCCGGGATCGGCGCTGTCTGTCGCACAGCCGAATATAGCCCTTAATACGGCTGTGGCAGAGGAGCTGGACAAGATATACGACAGGCTTAAGGACGTTCCTGCAGATAAGCTAGACGAGGCAATAGATGAACTTTTAAAGGATATGTTAAAAGAGCATAAGAGGATAATATTCAACGGCAACGGTTATTCTGATGAATGGCTTGAGGAGGCGGAGAAGAGAGGGCTTTACAATCTGAAATCAGTTCCCGATGCGATGCCGCACTTATTGTCCGAGAAGAACAGAGAGCTTTTTAAGAAGCATGAGGTGTTATCCGATGTGGAGATAGAGTCGAGATATGAGATCTTCCTTGAGAATTACAATAAGGAAATCCATATAGAGGCGCTTACTTTGCAGGAGATGATAAGGAAGGACTTCACGCAGGGGCTTGTCTCCTACATGAAGGACGTGACGAATGAGGCGCTTAAGAAGAAACAGCTTCTTCCTTCGCTCCCGATTTCATATGAGTCGGATATAATAAATACTCTGGATGATACGAGCGAGATAATAGGCAATAAGATACATCAGCTCCGTGACGATACGGAGAGGGCGGAGAAGATAGAGGATCCGCTTGAGGCGGCGAGATTCTATCATGATGTGATACTTAAGGACATGGATGAGCTCCGCACCTTCGTAGATAAGGCGGAGAAGATAATCCCCGACGGTTATCTGCCTTACCCGACCTACGGACAGATACTGTTCTCGCTTAGGTGATATAAAAGAGGTTAAAGTAAAATTAAAATTCATTGTTGCAAAAATCGGGATGATGAATTAGAATTTCTAAATATGAAAGCAAAGGCGCTTGGAGAAATCCGGGCGCCTTTGTCGTTATTTGCAGAAGAGGGAGAGCGGTTATGTGTTCGATAATGACATTGACGGATAAGAGCCTTAGGAGAGAGGACTTCATAGAGAGCTTTAACGAGACGGTATCAAGGGGACCTGACGACAGCAGGATAGAGGAGACGGCTTCGGGGTATATGTGCTTCCACAGGCTTGCGATAATGGGACTCACTCCTGAGGGCATGCAGCCTTTCTCGCTGGGATCGGATAAGGTCGTGTGCAACGGCGAGATATATGGATTTCGTAAGATCAGAGAGGAATTGAAGACAAAGGGATATGATTTCGCAAGCGATTCTGACTGCGAGATACTGCTTCCCTTGTATCATGAATACGGTTTATCGATGTTTCCTATGCTTGGTTCGGAATTTGCTCTTGTGATCTATGATTCCGCAAAGGACAGCTATATAGCCGCAAGAGATCCGATAGGGATAAGACCGCTCTATTTTGGTTATCTTAAGGTATCGGGCAGCATAGCCTTCGCATCCGAGCCAAAGAACCTCGTGAAGCTATGTGACAAGGTCATGCCTTTTCCGCCGGGACATTATTATGCTGACGGTTCATTTCACAGGTTTGAGAATCTCACGGAGGTTAAGGAATTTATTAAGGGTGATGTCGATGAGATATGCGAGGGAATAAGGGAGAGACTTATCAAGGCAGTAGAGGACAGGCTTGACGCTGATGCTCCGCTAGGTTTTTTGCTGTCTGGAGGGCTTGATTCCTCGCTTGTATGCGCCATATCAGCGAAGATACTTGGGAAGAAGATAAGGACCTTTGCTATAGGCATGGATTTGGATCCGATAGATTTAGGCTTCGCAAAGGAAGCCGCCGACTATATCGGAGCGGAGCATACTCCGTTTTATATGACGAAGGAGGAAATAATAAACACGCTGCCTGAGCTTATAAAGCTTTTAGGCACTTGGGATATCACGACCATTAGGGCGTCTATGGGAATGTATCTTTGCTGTAAGGCGATACATGAGAATACGGATGTGAGAGTCCTGCTTACGGGGGAGATATCGGATGAGCTTTTCGGCTATAAGTACACGGACTTTGCCCCTGACGCTTCGGCTTTTCAGGCGGAGTCTAAGAAAAGGATAGATGAGATACATATGTATGATGTGCTCAGGGCCGACAGGAGCATATCCGTTAACTCCTTAGAAGCGAGAGTGCCCTTCGGGGATACGGAGTTTGTAAAGTATGTGATGAGCATAGATCCCGCAATTAAGATGAATACATACGGGTGCGGAAAATTTCTTCTTCGCCATGCTTTTGAAAAGGACGGAATATTACCTGACAGCATCTTATGGCGAGATAAGGCGGCGTTTTCCGATGCGGTAGGACACTCGCTCGTAGATGACTTAAAGGAATATGCAGAGGGCAGATACAGCGACACCGATCTTAGTGATGCGGCAGATAAGTATCCGTATTGCACGCCGTTTACGAAAGAAAGCCTGCTGTATAGGGAGATATTTGAAGAATATTATCCTGGCAATGCCGGGATGATACAGGATTTCTGGATGCCTAATAAGGAGTGGGAGGGCTGCAATGTGAACGACCCTTCCGCTAGGGTGCTTTCAAATTACGGAAAGTCAGGAGACGCGATTTAGATGATCATAACGGACGGATATACCGATAGGCAGTTGGAGTCGGTCACATGCAAAAGTGAACATGGGGCAGGGAGGCAGATATGTGCGTTAAATATGTGTTCGTAACAGGGGGAGTCGTGTCAGGACTTGGCAAAGGGATCACGGCGGCATCGCTTGGCAGGCTCATGAAGGCAAGGGGATATAAGGTGACGATGCAGAAATTCGACCCTTATATAAATATCGACCCCGGCACTATGAACCCTTTGCAGCACGGGGAGGTCTTCGTGACAGACGACGGCACGGAGACGGACTTAGATCTCGGTCATTACGAACGCTTCATAGATGAGAGCCTTAATTTTAACTCCAACGTGACGACAGGCAAGATATACTGGTCGGTGCTTAACAAGGAGCGTCACGGTGATTACGGCGGAGGCACGGTGCAGGTCATACCGCATATCACTAATGAGATAAAGAGCCGGTTCTACAGGAATACAAGCGATAATGACACGCATATTGCGATAATAGAAATAGGCGGAACAGTAGGCGATATAGAAAGCCAGCCTTTCCTTGAGGCGATCAGGCAGTTTCAGAATGAAATGGGGCAGGATAATGTCATCTTGGTTCACGTGACGCTCATACCTTACTTAAAGGCTTCTCAGGAGATGAAGACGAAGCCAACGCAGGCGTCGGTAAGAGAGCTGCAGGGGCTTGGGCTTCATGCGAATGTAATAGTGTGCCGCTCGGAGTATCCGCTTGATGATAATCTGAAGGATAAGATAGCTCTCTTCTGCAATGTGCCAAAAGAATGCGTGCTGAATAATCTCGATCAGGAATATCTGTATGAGGTTCCTGTAGCAATGGAGGAAGAAAATCTTGCGGGAGCAGTCTGTAATGCCCTAAAAATCGAAAATCGCACGCCTGATCTTTCGGATTGGAACGATATGATACGGAAGATCAAGAACCCGACGAAGCATGTCACCATAGCCCTTTGCGGCAAATATACGTCTCTTCATGATGCGTATATTTCCGTGGTTGAGGCATTAAAGCATGGCGGGATCGATAATCATGCGGTTGTTGATATCAAATGGATCGATTCCGAGCAGGTAACCGATGAGGGAGCGGCAAGCGTTCTTAAGGATGCGGACGGGTTAATAGTGCCCGGAGGCTTTGGAGACAGGGGAGTCGAGGGAATGATAAGCGCAATAAGATATGCGAGGGAGAATAAGCTGCCGTATCTTGGAATCTGTCTTGGCATGCAGCTTGTGATAGTGGAATACGCAAGGCATATCTGCGGTCTTGACGGGGCTCACTCGACCGAGCTTGATCCTGAGACGAAGTATCCCGTGATAGATCTGATGCCGGATCAGAAGGGAGTGACGGAGATAGGCGGAACTTTAAGGCTTGGCTCATACACTTGCGTGCTGGCTGAGGATTCGAGAGCTTACGGGCTATATAATCAGAGCATTATAAATGAGAGACATCGTCACAGATATGAGGTCAATAATGATTATCGTGAGATGCTCACCGCTCATGGCTTGAAGCTTTCCGGGACTTCTCCCGATGGTCATATAGTTGAGATGTGCGAGCTGCCGGAGCATCCTTTCTTT
Organism: Lachnospiraceae bacterium; assembly: GCA_017455525.1. Taxonomy (GTDB): domain Bacteria; phylum Bacillota; class Clostridia; order Lachnospirales; family Lachnospiraceae; genus NK4A144. Next base: position 34,513 of record JAFTAP010000071.1, on the reverse strand, counting down.
ATAGGGACTCAGGCGCATCCTGAATTCAAGAGCCGCCCTAACAGGCCGCACCCACTCTTTAAGGGGCTCATAGAGGCATCGATAAAAGGACAGAAATAGAATAGCTAAGCATTTTTAGGAGGAATCATAGCTATGGGAAATGAAAAATATTACAATAATATTAGCAAAATCAGAAAGGTACCGGCAAGCCTCAGGCGAGACCCAGCTATGCCTTGGGAAAACTTTGAGCATGACGCCTGCGGCATAGGGACAATCGTAAATATCGACGGACATAAGGACTCTAAGGTGCTTTCCGATGCGCTGTCAATAGTAGAGAAGCTTGAGCACAGGGCGGGAAAGGACGCTACGGGAAAGGTCGGAGACGGAGTAGGGATACTGCTTCAGATATCTCATAAGTTCTTCTCTAAGGCTCTGCCCGATGCAGGGATTGATATAGGAGATGAGGGCGACTATGGCGTAGGCATGTTCTTCCTTCCGTCTGACAGTCTTAAGAGGACCTTCGCAAAGAGAATGCTGCAGCTTATAGCAGAGAAGGAGGGAATGAAGCTCTTAGGCTGGCGAAGGGTGCCTACTAAGCCGGAGATTTTAGGGCAGGTCGCCGTAGACTGCATGCCCGCAATAGAACAGTGCGTAATAGAGCGTCCGGCTGGAGTTGGTAAGGGCATAGATTTTGACAGAAGGCTTTATGTCGTAAGGCGTGAGTTTGAGCAGTCTTCGGAGGACACGTATATCTGCTCCTTGTCGTCACGTACTATCGTATATAAAGGCATGTTCCTTGTGGGACAGTTAAGAGAATTTTATGATGACTTAAGAGATCCTGATTATGAGACTGCGATAGCGATAGTTCATTCGAGGTTTTCCACTAACACTACGCCGTCATGGAACAGGGCTCATCCTTACCGTATGATAGCGCATAATGGCGAGATAAATACGATAAGGGGCAATGCGGACAGGATGCTTGCTAGAGAGGAAACCATGCGTCCTAATCTCCTTAAGGATGATATCGACAAGATATATCCTGTCATATCATCGTCGGGTTCTGATTCTGCGATGCTTGATAATACTCTTGAATTCTTATACATGAACGGGATGGAGCTTCCGCTTGCCATGATGGTGACGATTCCTGAGCCCTGGAAGCACGGGGAATACATGGACAGGGAGAAGCAGGATTTCTATCACTACTATGCGACGATGATGGAGCCCTGGGACGGTCCCGCGGCTATCATATTCTCTGACGGTGAGGTACTCGGAGCAACGCTTGACCGCAACGGATTAAGGCCTTCAAGATATTATGTGACGGACGACGGAAGGCTTATACTATCGTCCGAGGTTGGCGTACTGGACATTCCGGCGGAGCATATCGTAAAGAAATCAAGGCTTGAACCGGGGAAGATGCTCCTTGTCGATACTAAGCAGCAGAGGATCATATCAGACGAAGAATGTAAGGAAAGGTATTCAAAGCGTATGCCTTACGGGGAGTGGATAGACAGTAATCTGCTGCACCTTGCTACGCTTCCTATACCGAATAAAAAGATCGAAACACATGACCAGGCTATGCGGGATAAACTGTATAAGGCGTTCGGCTATACCTATGAGGACGTGATGAAGCAGATACTTCCGATGGCGGAGAATGCCGTGGAGCCTACCGTATCTATGGGGCATGACGTGCCTCTTGCGGTGCTGTCTAAAGATCATCAGCTTTTATTTAATTATTTCAAGCAGCTTTTCGCTCAGGTTACGAATCCGCCTATAGATTCCTTAAGGGAGAAGGTCGTAACCGACACTACCGTATATATAGGCTCTGACGGCGATCTTCTGAATGAAAAGAGCGGAAACTGTGCGGTGCTTGAAGTAAACCACCCGATACTTACAGGCGTTGACCTGCTTAAGATAAGGTCGCTTGACAGACCGGGCTATAAGGCAAGAGTTATCTCTATGCTCTACTATAAGAATACCTCGCTTGAAAAAGCTTTGGAGCAGCTCGATATAGCGGTTGACAGGGCTGCGGCTGACGGGTGCAATATAATCATCTTATCTGACAGGGGAGTTGATGAGAATCATGTTCCTATTCCTTCATTACTTGCCGTATCGTCTGTTGAGCAGCATTTAGTCAGGACGAAGAAAAGGACCGCGGTGTCTTTGATTTTAGAGAGCGGTGAGCCGAGAGACGTGCATCAGATGGCCGCGCTTTTGGGCTTCGGCGCGAGGGCTATAAATCCGTATCTTGCGCATGAATGCATAGCGGAGCTTATAGACAAGGGGATACTCGATAAGGATTACCATACTGCAATAGACGACTATAATAAAGCCTTGCTTGGCGGCGTAGTGAAGATAGCTGCGAAGATGGGGATATCCACTATACAGTCTTATCAGTCGGCAAGGATATTCGAGGCTATAGGGCTTTCAAGGGAAGTTATCGATAAATACTTCACGGGCACAGTGAGCCGTGTAGGTGGCATAGGCATAGCGGAGATCGAGCAGGAGACAGCCTTCAGGCATGACCACGCCTTTGATCCGCTGGGACTTACCGTAGATACTACGCTGGATTCTACAGGCTTTCACAGCTTAAGGAGCGGTAAGGATAAGGAGGATCATCTCTATAATCCTGAGACTATCGTTAATTTACAGCAGGCTGTGAGGAATAATGACTATGAGCAGTTCAAGGTATATTCGGGAATGGTTGATGATGAATCAAGACCGCATACTTTAAGGGGGTTGCTTGACTTTGCTCCGGTGGGAGATGGCGTGTCTATAGATGAGGTTGAAAGCGTCGATGACATAGTAAAGCGTTTTCAGGTCGGGGCTATGTCCTACGGCTCGTTATCCAAAGAAGCGCATGAGACTATAGCGATAGCAATGAACACACTTGGCGGTAAATCAAATACGGGCGAGGGAGGCGAGGATCCGGAGCGTTTCGGTACTATCAGGAACTCGGCAGTAAAGCAGGTAGCATCGGGGAGATTCGGAGTGACGTCTGCTTACTTAAATTCCGCTAAGGAGATACAGATAAAGATGGCTCAGGGAGCAAAGCCCGGCGAGGGCGGACATCTGCCGGGAAAGAAGGTCTATCCGTGGGTAGCAAAGATAAGATGCTCTACTCCGGGAGTTTCTCTTATCTCGCCACCGCCACACCATGATATTTATTCGATAGAGGATCTGGCGGAGCTTATTTACGACCTTAAGAATGCTAACCGTGACGCAAGGATATCCGTGAAGCTCGTGTCGGAGTCGGGAGTAGGCACTATAGCGTCCGGCGTTGCTAAGGCGGGGGCAGGTCTTATTCTAATATCAGGCTATGACGGCGGCACGGGGGCTGCTCCCTTTTCATCGGTGCATGGGGCGGGGCTTCCGTGGGAGCTTGGAGTCGCTGAGGCGCATCACAGCCTTATAGAGAACGGGCTTAGGGACAGGGTAGTGCTTGAAACCGACGGTAAGCTTATGTCGGGACGGGATGTCGCTATAGCCGCACTGCTTGGGGCGGAGGAATTCGGATTCGCTACGGCGCCTCTCGTATGCATGGGCTGTATGATGATGAGGGTTTGCTCTAAGGACACCTGCCCCGTAGGGATAGCAACGCAGAATGAAAAACTCAGGAAAAGATTCACGGGCAAGCCTGAATATATAATGAACTTCATGAGGTTCATAGCAGAAGAGCTGAGAGAGATAATGGCGAAGCTTGGATTCAGGACTATAGATGAGATGGTCGGACGTTCTGATTGTCTTAAGATTAAGGACAAGCTTGCTTTATCAAGGGCTGAGCGGGTTGATATGTCATACATATTAAATCCTGCCTTTGCGGGATATGACAGGAGACATTTTGATAAGGACAGCCTCTATGATTTCCATACGGAGCGCACGCCTGATGAGAGGGTGCTGCTTCCCATGCTTGATAAGAATGAGAGAAGCGTCAGGCTTGATGTATCCAGTACCGACAGGGCTTTCGGGACTATATTCGGCTCTGAGATAACAAGAAGATACGGGCAGGATAAGCTTGATGATGACAGCTATCTGATAGAAGCCGCAGGCGGCGGCGGACAGTCGTTCGGGGCGTTTATTCCTAAGGGCGTAACCGTACGCCTTTACGGGGATGCGAACGACGGCTTTGGCAAGGGCCTTTCCGGGGGAAAGCTCATAGTGATTCCTCCTAAAGAATCAATATTTAATGCTTCCGAGAACATCATCATTGGAAACGTTGCGCTCTATGGCGCTACCTCCGGGAAGGCTTACATCTGCGGGGTAGCGGGTGAAAGGTTCTGCGTGAGAAATTCGGGAGCGACTGCCGTATGCGAGGGCGTGGGAGATCACGGTCTTGAATACATGACAGGGGGCAGGGCTGTGATACTAGGTTCTACCGGCAAGAATTTCGCGGCGGGCATGAGCGGCGGAATAGCTTATGTGCTCGACAAGGATCATTCGCTGTATCGAAGGATAAATAAAGACATGGTGAACATGGAGGAGCTTCGGGATAAGTATGATATAGAGGAGCTGAAAGGTATTCTTTCAGACTATGAGAAGGAGACAGGATCTAAGCTTGCAGGAGAGATACTTAAGAATTTTAAGTCCTATATATCGGACTTTAAAAAGATAATACCGAGGGATTATCAGATGATGCTTACGGCGATAGGGCGGTTTGAGGAGCAGGGATTATCCAGGGAAAACGCGGAGATCGAGGCGTTTAATGCGATAGCTAAGTAAGTGAAAGCTTCCGTGTGAATGTATATTTACTTCAGTCAGAGCCAACGCTTGCCCGAACTAACTCCCGCGACGCACTAAGCTTGAGCTAATATGCTCGATAAATCTCGCATATCTTAACGCTCAAACTAAGTGCTTACGGGGAGTGGATTTCGTTCAAGCTAAAAACGGCTCCCAAATTCCTTCAGTAAATATACATTCACACGGAAGCTTGGTACGTTGTATTTATAATACTAAGAAAGGAAGATAGGTTATGGGTAAGGCTACGGGATTTTTAGAATATGAGAGAATGAATAATATCGACGTTCCAGTAAAGGAAAGGGTGAAGAATTTTAAGGAATTTCATCTTCCGCTTTCTGATAAGGAGAGGATGGAGCAGGGAGCGAGATGCATGGACTGCGGTGTGCCTTTTTGCCAGTCGGCTATGAGACTTAAGGGCATGGTGACGGGCTGTCCCTTGCATAATCTTATCCCTGAGTGGAACGATGCGCTGTATCACGGTCATGCGGAGCATGCTTTATCAAGACTTATAAAGACCAGTAACTTCCCTGAGTTTACGGGAAGGGTTTGTCCTGCGCTCTGCGAGAAGGCGTGTATAAACGGCGAGCACGGGGATGCCGTGACAGTGCATGACAATGAGCTTTATATCATAGAGAAAGCCTTTGAGCAGGGATATATCAAGCCCAGGATACCTATGGTCAGGAGCGGTAAGAGGGTAGCTGTCGTTGGCTCCGGTCCTGCCGGGCTTGCCGCGGCGGATGAGCTGAATCACAGAGGACACAGTGTTACCGTCTATGAGAGGGACGACCGCATCGGAGGGCTTCTCATGTACGGCATACCTAATATGAAGCTTGATAAATCTGTCATTAAGCGGAGAAGGAAGCTTATGGAGGACGAGGGAGTTTCCTTTATTACCGGAGTGAATGTCGGCAGGGACATACCGGCTGATGAACTTATGCGTGATTACGACGCTGTGATTCTTGCCTGTGGAGCGAAGCAGGCGAGGTCTCTTAAGGGCGCGGATTTGGATAAGATAAGCGGGATTTATTATGCCGTTGATTTCTTAAAGAGCACTACTAAATCTCTTATTGACAGAGAGGATGGGATAGGTGATCGGAGCGTTTCTGATTTCATGAGCGGGAAGGATTTTATTTCCGCAAAGGGTAAGAATGTGGTCGTAGTCGGCGGCGGAGATACCGGAAATGACTGTATAGGCACAGTGATAAGGCATGGCTGCAAGTCTGTCACTGCTTTAGAGATGATGCCTGAACCGCCGAAAGACAGGACAGAGGGCAATCCCTGGCCGGAGTGGCCGAAGGTCTTAAAGACAGACTACGGGCATGAGGAAGCCATAGAGCTTTTCGGACATGATCCGAGGATATATGAGACTACGGTGAAGGATTATATCACCGACAAGAAGGGAAATCTTAAAAAGATAGTTACCTCGAAGGTCGCATTTGAAGGTCGTAACATGAAGCTTGTGGAAGGCAGTGAGCAGGAGATACCATGTGATCTGCTTCTTATAGCTGCCGGTTTCACAGGCTGTGAGAGCTATACAGCGGAAGCCTTTGGCGTGGAGCTTACGGAGAGAAATGTGATAAAGACAACTCAGGACAGCTACCACACCTCAAAGGAGCGTATATTTACGGCAGGAGACATGCACAGAGGGCAGTCCCTCGTCGTCTGGGCAATAGCCGAGGGCAGAGCCTGTGCCGCAGAGGCAGACGAGTATCTTATGGGATTTACTAATATAAGGGTGTCGTGATTGGAGGATCGGAGCGTAGGGGCGTAGAAAGATTATGATTTGGTATTGATTCTGATTAAGATTGGAGTTAAACTATACATACAGAATACATAAAAAAGTAATTGTATTGTATTTGATGTATGGAGGTGTTCTTATGGCAGAGCAGGTATTAAATCAATTCAGGTCGGATAAAACTCTTCGAGAGGATTGCGTGGCGATCTATGAGGCAATGGGAATGGATTTAAATACGGCATTTCGTATGTTTATGGAGCGTACCCGAATGGTTCGCGGTTTGCCGTTTCCGGCGGTGCTTCCGCAAAAACAGATGACAAAAGCAGAGGCCAGAAAAGCAATAGATGATATTCGTTCTGAGGCTGAAAGCTTTCCGGAAATGTCATTGGAGGAGATAAATGACGAAATCAGAGCGGCTCGTGCTGAAAGAAGGAAAAGAAAAACAAAGAAATGAAGTATTATGCGGTTTTTGACACAAATGTGCTTATTTCTTCGCTTCTGACCAAGAAGACGGATACTTCCACTGTGAAGGTGGTTAATGCGATAGCCGAACAAAAAATAATACCGCTTTACAGCGAGGAGATTTTTGAAGAATATGGTGAAGTCCTTCATAGAGCAAAGTTTCCGTTTACAGATGAAAGGATAAATGGAATTCTCGAAATGATCCGTCAATTTGGGATGATTGTAGAACCGAGTCCTATCGGTGAGATTCTACCGGATGGGGATGATCTGGTATTCTATGAGATAGTGATGGAAAAGCGAGAAGACAATGCATATCTGATTACAGGGAACATAAAACATTTTCCGGAAAGGGATTTTATCGTAACCCCGGCGGAAATGATGGTGATAATCGAAGAAAATGAGTAACGATAATTTTTTCATCCATTCGGATTCCTCTTCTTTCTTGAACATCCCCCTGATTGCAGCACAGAAAAAATTATAGACAAGCAATTGACTGTCTTTCATGATTACCGGGCGGTGGTCACATTCCTTGACGGAACGGAGATAGAATATCATATTCCAAATTATAACCCCAAGAGGGGTATTCACTAATTTTTTATCACATCACGGCCGTTCGGCCATGTCGCACCTATCGCGGGAGCAATGGGATACTCTGCGGAGGATGGAAGGAGAAGAGTGCTTACAAGGTTATGGCCAATGCGAAGAAGTGCGCAGATCAGAATCTGGGATATAAGGTATTCAGTTTTGCCCTCCGGGGGGTGTATACGGTGGTCGCTACGTCCAAAGAAGCCGGGGCTTCACTTTGGGGAAAGCTGAAGAGTGGGATCGGATGGCTGAGTTTTGATTTCAAAGGATGATTTAAGAAGGCTCAAAAAGCGTTCCGCAATAGGTGTAAATGCCTGATGCCTGTTCCAGGCTATATACAGACGAGTTTCGAGTTTTGGATATAAGGGAAGGAATACGAGCCCGCTTTCAGTTGAGGTGTCTACCAGTTTGTCAAAGGTCAGCAGATATCCGAGACCTTCCCTTGCAAAAATGGAACCGTTGTAAGCCAGTCTGAAGGAGCCTTCAAGACATAAATCAGAAAAGTCATTTCCTGCCCATATCTTTATATCGTTATTCCATGCCTGATCAGAGCAGAACAGGGGAATGTTCTTCAGATCCTTTATGCGGATATGTTTTTTCGCTGAAAGGGGATCGTCTGCAGGAACGATAAGCCCCCACATGTCACTTTCCGGAAATTCGATATATTCATATCTGCGGCTGTCGGGCAGCTCTGCAAGAACCAAAAAGTCAAGAAGTCCTTTATCCAGCTTATCTGCAATCTGTTCGGTATCTCCGCTTGTGATGTGGTAATGGAGGTTCGGATAAAGCTTCTTAAATTCACGGATGGTTTGTGCCAGAAACTTGATCTGATAGGACTCTGCCAGCCCTAAATATAACTCACCGCCTGTTATATCATCCAGAGACACGAATTCCTGCTCTATCTTGTCTGCCATGCGGACAAGATCTTCAGCGCGGTTCCGCAGAAGTATTCCCTCATCGGTAAGGCGGATATTGAAGCTATGCCTGGTAAACAGCTTCTGTCCGAGTTCCTCTTCGAGAGATTTAAGCTGCTTGGAAAGCGTAGGCTGTGTAACATGAAGCGTTTCAGCGGCGCGGGTCATGTTTTCCTCCCTTGCTACCGCAAGGAAATATCTTAGGGTTCTGATCTCCATAATATCCCCTTTCTGCAGTGCACTCGTAATGCTGCGCATTACTCGTTCTTCGGCATTTGCCGAATATGGCAATATGTGATAATGCGTTTATGTAAGCAAGCTTACAACACGCATATCCCATATTACCATGCACTGCTCATTGCTTTGTGATATTCCGAAATGGAATAATATGATATTCATTATAGCCATTAGCGAGGAAGATTGCAAGCTGTTATGATATAGCCTGTAAAGAAGAGTTGATGATGTGAATGCAGGAATAACAGGATATGAATATTGAACAGATGAAAGTATCCCTTGCGGATGCTGGATGCAGTGTTTCAGATGTCAGTGAGATCATCCGCATGTATGAAACCGGCAGTATGAAAAATGCGCTGCATATGATGAGAAAAAACCGGTGTGTGCTCATGGATGAGCTGCACGAAAGCGGAAGGAAGGTCGATTGCCTGAATCTTCTGATCCGCCGGATGGAAAAAGAAATGAAGCAGGCAGACAATGAAAACGGAGGTATCTGAAATGATCAGAAAAGAAGAACTGAACTTAGGAGCAGAGTGGGATAAGACATTCCCGAAGAGCGAAAAGGCAGATCACAGCAAGGTAACATTTGTCAATCGTTACGGAATTACCCTTGCGGCTGATATGTACGTACCGAAGGGGGCAGAAGGAAAACTCCCGGCTATCGCTGTGAGCGGACCATTCGGAGCAGTTAAGGAACAGAGCTCCGGACTGTATGCGCAGACGATGGCTGAAAGAGGCTTTCTTACGATTGCATTCGATCCGTCCTTCACAGGTGAGAGCGGCGGGCAACCTCGCTATATGGCTTCGCCTGATATCAATACAGAAGATTTCATGGCAGCAGTAGATTTCCTTTCTTTGAATGACAAGGTCGATCCGGAACGTATCGGCATCATTGGAATATGCGGCTGGGGAGACATGGCTATTAATACTGCTATTTTGGATACCAGGGTCAAAGCTACCGCAGCGTCAACTATGTATGATATGACAAGGGTCAATGCCAAGGGGTACTTTGATGCAGATGATAATGAAGAGGCAAGGTATCAGAACAGAAAAAGCATGTGCGCTCAGAGACTGGAAGACCTGAAAGCAGGCGAATATAAGCGTGCCGGCGGAGTGGTGGATCCCTTGCCTTCGGATGCTCCATTCTTTGTTAAAGACTACTATGATTATTATAAGACGGACAGAGGTTATCACGAAAGATCCCTCAACTCCAATGAGGGATGGAACGTGATCGGGTGCGAGTCCTTTATGAACCAACCTATCCTCAAGTACAGCAATGAAATCAGAAGCGCGGTTCTTTTGATCCATGGAGAAAAGGCTCATTCCTGTTACTTCAGCAAGGATGCCTATGCAGACATGATAACGGACAGCAAATATACCGGCAACAAGGAACTTCTTATCATTCCGGGGGCAGTTCATACGGATCTGTATGATGGCGGGGGCAAGGATGCGATACCGTTTGATAAGCTGGAGACCTTTTTCAAGGAATATCTGAAATATCATTACACATGCAGCCATGTATGTGGGCTGGCCAAAGGGCTGGGCTGTGTTCCGGCTTGCAAAAGAAGTGTGGAATGAAGGAAATGCTGAACTGACAGAAAAGGACAGATATCAGAACAGTATATTCTTCCCAATCGGTGAGCCGAACCCTTACGGAGAATATTTTGTAGGGCAGAGCTACCTTGCGCCTGTGTCAAAGGAGCAGATACCGGTATTTCATGTGACTTTTGAGCCGGGCTGCAGAAATAACTGGCATATCCATCATGCAAAGAACGGCGGCGGACAGATGCTGATCTGTGTAGGGGGAAGAGGTTATTATCAGGAATGGGGCAAGGATCCTGTGGAGATGACGCCCGGAACGGTAATCAATATCCCTGCCGAGGTTAAGCACTGGCACGGCGCGGCAGTTGATTCCTGGTTTTCGCATCTGGCACTGGAGATTCCGGGTGAAGAGGATTCTACGGAATGGTGTGAAGCGGTATCAAATGAGGAATATGAGAAATTGAAATAAGAATGATAAAATTGCTTTTATGGCGGTTGGCAATGTGTCAGCCGTCTTTTTTATTTATAGGGGTTTAAAACCACGGATTTTCTTTGACTGGGATGTGAGAGGAAGAGCCACATCCGGCAGAGTGGATCCGTTTTTTATGGCTCTGCCTCCGAGAACGTGATGGGGGATGCCATAGGACTGTTGAAGAAATGAAGGCTGTGGATATAAGGACTGGGAGCAGGGATGGGCTTATGAATACCCCTAAAGGACATAGGGGTATTCATCGTAGGTTGGTATCAAAATTGTCAGTGTGACGGAGATCATGATGGATCAGTTGATTGGATATTTTTTACAAATATTTTTGAATTTTAACATTCATTTTGTGCAGGATTGGGATATTGTAAAATTATAGGGGCTAGGTTAAAATCATAGCATGAAGCAAAGGCGCTTGGGAAGATTCTCAGGCGCCTTTTACTTTTAGGCGGGGATGGGAGTTATTTGTCTGATCTTCGTCGAAGATAATATATGTTTCATTTGACAAAGGAGTCGCTAAGGCATAGTGCCGGATGTGGCTTTTTTGTTAGGTGGAGGAAGGGAGAGATTATGAGTAAAGAGATCATGGAGTATGTGAGCTCCGAAGTGTATGGTGTATGGTTCCTTATCGGTGCTGCATTGGTGTTCTGGATGCAGGCGGGCTTCGCTATGTGCGAGACGGGATTTTCAAGGGCTAAGAATGCCGGAAATATCCTGATGAAGAACCTTATGGACTTCTGTATAGGAACGGTTATGTTCATATTCATAGGTTTCGGGCTGTTTTTGGGAGAGGACGCCTTAGGCGGATTGGCAGGACTGCCTAATCTGGATATATTTACAAACTATGCCGAGTTCGACTGGTCGAATTTCGTGTTTAATCTGGTCTTCTGCGCTACGACAGCGACTATAGTGTCGGGAGCTATGGCGGAGAGGACAAGGTTCATATCCTATTGCGTCTATTCAGCTGTCATATCGGCGATCATATATCCGATAGAGGCGCATTGGACCTGGGGAGGAGGCTGGCTTGCGCAGATGGGCTTCCATGATTTCGCAGGCTCTAACTGCATACATATGGTAGGCGGTATCTGCGCGCTCATCGGGGCGGCTATGCTAGGTCCCCGTATCGGCAAGTATGAGAAGGACGAGAGCGGGAAGATAACGAAGGTAAACGCTTTTCCCGGTCATAATATTCCGATAGCGGCACTTGGCGTATTTATTCTCTGGCTTGGCTGGTATGGCTTCAACGGAGCGGCGGCTACGACCGTAGGACAGCTTGGCTCGATCTTTGTTACGACTACCATAGCACCGTCAGTCGCTACCGTGGTGTGCATGATATTCACATGGGTTAAGTACGGGAAGCCTGATGTGTCTATGTGCCTTAACGCCGCGCTCGCAGGACTTGTAGCGATCACCGCTCCCTGTGACGTGGTGGACGTACCGGGGGCTATGATAATAGGCGGCGTGGCAGGGGTGCTTGTCGTATTCGGTGTATGGTTCTTTGATTATGTTGCAAGAGTTGACGATCCTGTAGGAGCATGCGCGGTGCATCTTGTAAACGGCGTATGGGGAACCCTTGCGGTGGGACTTTTTGCAACGGATACTGCCCCTACTTATTCGCTCGCTGATTCAAATGGTGATAAGCTGCTTGGACTTTTCTACGGTGGAGGAGCAAAGCTGCTTGGCATACAGTTCATCGGTATGATCTGTACGATAATATGGACAGCAGTCACGATCTTCATAACCTTCGCAATAATCAAAAAGGCACTTGGGCTTCGTGCCTCTGCTGAGGAAGAGATAGAGGGACTTGATATTACGGAGCACGGTCTTCCGAGCGCATATTCGGGCTTTGCGATCCAGGATATGACGGGCACCGTGATGGATGTGAATGAGAACACTAATCTCGGTGAAGATTCTTATGACAAGGCAACCGAAGCACAGAAGAATGCTTCCGTCAAGGTGATAAAGGAAGTCACTATCCCTGCCGAGGGAAGCGCTTTCTATGACACAGGCATGCATAAGGTATCGATCATCGCCAAGCTTGCGAGATTCGACGCATTAAAGCGAGCACTGAATGAACTCGGTGTTACCGGTATGACTGTGACTCAGGTCATGGGCTGCGGCATACAGAAGGGCGCAGGCGAGTATTACAGAGGGGTTGAGCTTGACGCTACGCTCCTGCCTAAGATAAAGGTCGAGGTAATAGTCAGCGGCATACCTGTAGACGCTGTGATAGAGGCGTCGAAGAAAGCCCTTTATACCGGACATATAGGCGATGGCAAGATATTCGTGTACAACGTGACGAGGGTAGTGAAGATAAGAACAGGCGAAGAGAACTACGCGGCTTTGCAGGACGTGGAATAAAAACAAGGAGACAATGGCATGGTAGTGATAGGGCTTATTCCTTTATATGATGATGAGAAGGAAAGCTATTGGATGCTTCCGGGATATATGAAGGCAATAGAAGATAGCGGAGCTCTTCCTATCATGCTTCCTTTAACGGATAATGAGGAAGAGCTGCGCAAGGCATATGAACTGTGTGACGGACTGCTTCTTACCGGCGGACATGACATCTCACCGTCATTATACGGGGAGAAGCCTGCAGATAAATGCGGGGTGATATGTCCTTTAAGAGATAAGATGGAGAGCATCCTTTTAGGCTGGGCGCTCGATGACGATATGCCTGTGCTTGGTATATGCAGGGGCATACAGTTCATAAACGCATTCCTCGGCGGCACCTTGTATCAGGATATTCCGAGTGAGCACGGGACGAGCGTGGAGCATCATATGAGCCCGCCTTATGACAGGACGGCTCACCGGATAGAGGTTATGAAGGATACTCTTCTATCGGACATAATAGGAGCGGGGGGGCATGAAGTAAACAGCTATCATCATCAGGCGGTTAAGAATGTGCCTGATCGCATTGAAATCATGGCTGTATCGGAGGATGGCATCGTAGAGTCAATAGCAGTAAAGGAAAAAAGCTTTGCAGTCGGCGTACAATGGCATCCTGAATTTTCCTATGAGAAGGATGAGGATAGCAGGAGGATAGTCCGGGCATTCATAGATGCCTGTATAAGTAAAGAAAAGGTTTAAGAGGAGGAAATGAGCATGAAGAAGATAATTACCACTTTTTTGGCTATGCTGATGGTGTTTTCGGCAATCGGATGCGGGGCGTCTGAGCAGACGGGAAGCGTAGAGCAGGAGACGACTGCAGAGGCTCCCGCAAAAGGATCATCATCTGACAAGGTATGGGTGATAGCCACGGATTCAGCTTTTAAGCCCTTTGAGTATACGGCTGATAACGGAGAGTTCGTAGGGATAGATATGGATATTCTGGCTGCTGTCGCAGAGGATCAGGGATTTAAGTATGATCTTCAGATATTAGGCTGGGATGCGTCAATAGCAGCATGCCAGGCCGGGCAGGCAGACGGCATGATAGCAGGGGCTTCCATTACTGATGAGAGAAAGGAATCAGGATGGATCTTCTCGGATGGCTATTATGATGCGAATCAGTGCATGGCTGTAGCGAAGGATTCATCCATAGCGGGTTTTGAAGATTTAAACGGAGGAGCTATCGCTGTAAAAACAGGCACCATGAGCGCTGAATATGCGGAGAGCATGGCAGACAAATATGACTTTACCATCACATATTTTGAGGACTCGCCTACCATGTATCAGGCGGTAGAGGGCGGTCAGGTTGCGGCAGTAATAGACGACACCCCTATAATGGCTGCAAATATAAAAGAGGGAAACCTTGGAATGAAGCTTCTTCATGATACGGGCAATGAGCCTGCGGCGTATGGGTTTGCAGTATTTAATGCAGATAATCAGGAGCTGATAGATATGTTTAATGCAGGGCTTGCCAATATAAAGGCAAACGGAAAGTATGATGAAATAATTAAGAAATATCTGGGATAATGGCGGTACATGCGGTCGGCATATTAAGGCATTGATATGTCGGCTGCAATTATTAAGAAGGGGTGGAATAATGGTACGTATCATAGGTACTTATGGCGGAATGCTGGTTCAGGCTATGGGGAGGACGCTCCTGCTTGCTCTCCTCGGCTTGTTTTTCGCCTGTATAATAGGGCTTTTATTCGGCATACTAAGCGTGGTAAAAAACAGGATCTGCAATGTCGTGTCGCAGATTTTTGTTGATGTGATCAGGGGAGTGCCGATGATAGTGCTTGCTTTTTTTGTTTACTTTGGCATACCATATCTTTTTAACACTATAATAGGCGGATTCAATATGACGCTTAGCGCCCTGCAGGCAGGAACGGCTTGTCTGGCGCTTAACTGCGGCGCATATATGTCTGAAATCATAAGGGCCGGCATCCAGTCGGTAGACGCAGGGCAGATGGAGGCGGCGAGATCGCTGGGACTTTCATATTCTACATCAATGAGAAAAGTCGTGCTACCGCAGGCTATACGTACTATGATACCGAGCATTATTAATCAATTCATAATAACGCTGAAGGACACATCCATTCTTTCTGTAATAGGCTTCCCTGAGCTTGTCAATACCGCAAAGAATGTACAGGCTAATACATTCATGGCTTTTCAGACATGGGCTATAGTCGGGATTATGTATCTTATTGTTATAACGATACTTTCACGTACAGCGAAGCTGGTTGAAAGGAGGCTTAACGTTGGGCGTCAGTGATGAAAGAGAAATAAAGATAAAGACTGTCGGACTGAAGAAATCATTCGGCGATTTAGAGGTGCTTAAGGAAATCTCAGTTGATGTTAAAGAGGGCGAGGTTGTTGTCGTCATCGGTCCTTCAGGCTCCGGAAAATCCACGTTTTTAAGATGCCTGAACCGTCTTGAAGAGGCAAGCGGAGGGAAGATAATAGTTGACGGCTGTGATATTACCGCAAGGAAGGTTGATCTGAATAAGGTGCGGGAGAATATAGGAATGGTCTTCCAGCATTTTAACTTATTCAATAATCTTAATGTCATGGAAAATATGACGCTCGCACCGGTTCAGCTTAAGAAATGCTCACAGGCCGAGGCTAAGAACAGAGCATATGAAATGCTTGAAAAGGTTGGACTATCCGAAAAGTCTGCGGCATACCCCAGTCAGTTATCGGGCGGACAGAAGCAAAGGGTGGCTATAGCGAGGGCGCTTTGTATGCAGCCGCGTATTATGCTTTTCGACGAACCGACCTCTGCCCTTGACCCGGAGATGGTAGGGGAGGTTTTGGCAGTAATGAAAGAGCTTGCGTCCGAGGGCATGACTATGGTGATCGTGACTCACGAAATGGGATTTGCGAGAGAGGTGGCGGACAGAGTGATATTTATGGATGGCGGATATATCATTGAAGAAGGTACGCCGGACGAGCTTTTGAGTAATCCTAAAGAGGAAAGGACAAAGTCCTTTCTCGATAAGGTTCTGTAGGGGAATATTTTTATGAAGAAGATAATAACTATAAGTCGTGAATTCGGTGCCGGCGGCGGTCAGATAGGCAGAGCGGTTGCAGACAGGCTTGGATATTATTATATGGATAAAGACGTGATACTAAGGGCTGCGACCGCATCCGACGGACTGACGCCTGATGAGATAAGGCATTATGATGAGACGGTGCCGATGGATTTCGGCTTTGGACAGAGCCTTTTTGATTTCTATAGAAGACCGCTTGACGAAAGGCTCTTTAAGGCACAGAGGGATGCAATCTGCAGAGAGGCGGAAAAAGGAAACTGCGTCATAGTAGGACGCAATGCGAATGTGGTACTGAAGGAATATGACCATTCCCTGCATGTGTTCATCTCTGCGTCAGAGCATTTCAGGATAGCTAATTTAAAAGAGAAAATGCCTGATTATCCTGAGGAGAAAATATTAAAAGAAATGCATTCCGTGGATAAGAGGCGAAAGAAGTATTGCACGTATTATACGAATACTGAGTTCGGAAATGCCGATTATTATGATCTTTGCCTTAAAAGCTCCGCATTGGGGATTGAGACCTGTGTCGATACCATATGCAGCCTTGCAATGAAGTAAAGAAAACACAAAAATTCCCCCCTATAGGAATGAGGATCATAAAGTCCGCTTTGGGCGTTGCAGGATGCTTTATGATCTACCTGATGCGGGGAAGGCAGGGCATGCCGTTTTATTCGGCTATTGCCGTGCTGTGGTGCATCCAGAGTCATACCAAAAACAGCATTATGAATGCGGCGCAGCGGGTTGTGGGAACTGCAGTTGGAGCGGCTTTTGGTCTGCTTTTTATTTTATGCAAGACTTATATTGCGGATTTCGGATATGGGGTTATCCATTACCTTGTCTTATCCGCCTTCATTATCCCTGTGATATATGTTACCGTAATGCTTCACAGGGGTAATACCTCTTATTTTTCATGCGTGGTTTATCTTAGTATAGTAGTGAATCATCTGTCAGATGAAAATCCTTTTATATTCGTCTGGGACAGGAGTCTTGATACGCTTATAGGAATAGGAGCAGGGCTTTTTATAAATGGGATTTCCATACACAAAACCAGGAATCAGGAAACTCTTTTTGCGGTAAGCTTCGATAATTCTATGAGAAGCGCTGAAGGGCATCTCACTCCGTATGCCAGAGTAACCCTTCAGAATCTTATAGAAGACGGGATAAAGCTTGCCATAGTGACCTCACGCACTCCTGCGACTTATTTGGAGACTATGGGGGGTATAAGGCCTTCGATGCCTATAATAGCGATGGATGGGGCAATACTCTATGATATAGCAGAGAATTCCTATCCGCATGTATATGTGATTTCAGCGGATCATTCGGCCAGGCTTGAGGATTTCTTCCGAAAAGAAGGAGTGCATGCTTTCACGACGGTAATAATAGATGATGTACTGCTTATATATTACGGCGAGTTTCATAATGAAGCGGAAAAGAAGATATTCGAGCAGCTGCATCGATCCCCTTACAGGAATTATCTGAATAAGCCCCGCCCGGCTATGCATCCTGTGGTATATTTCATGCTGATTGAAAAGACGGAGCGGATACAGGAGCTTAAGAGTCATCTTGATAAGGAAATTGAAACATGGAATCTGAAAATCTCAATGTATCCGTCGGATGATCACAAAGGGTATTCTTACATGAAAATATATAATGAGAATGCGGGAATAGACAATATGCTTGATTATCTGAAGGAGCGATCGAAGCTAAAAAAAGTTGTGACCATTAATAAGGATAATAATTGGAAAAGAGCTGAAGGAAATGATTACGATAGCGATCGTGCCGTCAGACGTTTGCGTAAATTGTATTATAGCTGAATAGCGCGGCAGGATATTGCTTGTATCATACCGGATAATATCGAAGGGGTTTCGAGGCGCTTTTTGTTTAGACTGGAAAGAGGAAGAGACTATGGAAGAAAAATGCGGAGTTTTCGGGATTAAAAGCAGGGCGGAAAAAGCTTTGGCTAATACCGTGTATTACGGTCTATACGCATTGCAGCATCGGGGACAGGAGAGCGCAGGGATAGTCGTAAATCATGACAGGGAGTTTTATTCCCATAAGGATTTAGGGCTTGTAAGTGACGTGTTTTCAAAGGAGATATTGGATAAGCTTCCTAAAGGAAATATAGCCATAGGTCATGTGCGGTACGGCACGACAGGTGGGACGCTCAGGGTTAACTGTCAGCCTATAGAAGTGCATCATCATAAGGGGAATCTTGCTCTTGCGCATAACGGCAATCTTTCCAATGCGGCGAAGCTTCATAAGGAGTTAGAGGAATCGGGGGCGATATTTCACACGACGAGTGATACGGAGATAATAGCCTATCTTATAACGAGGCACAGGCTTCATGAGAAAAGCATAGAAGACGCAGTATCCAAGGCTATGAATGATATCGAAGGGGCTTATTCTCTTGTGATAACATCACCTGCCAAGATGATAGCCGTGAGAGATCCTTATGGCTTCAGACCTCTTTGCTATGGTATTACGAAGGACGGAGATCATGTAGTTGCGTCGGAGACCTGTGCTTTATATTCAGTCGGAGCGGAATGGGTAAAGGATCTGGAGCCGGGAGAGATGCTCGTATTTGATGAAAACGGCGTGACATCACGCAAGGAGCATTGCGGTAAGGCAAATAAGAAAATCTGTATATTCGAGTATATTTACTTTGCCCGCCCTGATTCCATGATTGACGGTATATCAGTACACAGGTCAAGGCTTCTTTTAGGAAAAATGCTTGCTAATGCATCGTCTGTAGAAGCGGACATAGTGATAGGAGTACCCGACAGCGGACTGGATGCGGCTATGGGGTATGCCAATGCTGCGGGAATACCCTATGGCATAGGTCTTATCAAGAATAAATACATAGGACGAACCTTCATATCACCGGAGCAGGAGAACAGGATGGATAAGGTGAGGATAAAGCTTTCTCCTGTTCGCTCGGAGATTGAGGGAAGGAGAGTAGTGCTTATAGATGATTCTATAGTCAGAGGCACGACTATGGGACAGATAGTAAATATGCTAAGAGATGCCGGAGCGAAGGAAGTCCATGTAAGGATCTCAGCGCCGCCTTTCCAGCATCCCTGCTACTATGGCACTGACATTGATTCAGAGGAAAATCTGATAGCATGTCATTATTCCATTTCTGAAATATGCAAGATGATAGGTGCGGACAGTCTTGCATATCTTACGGTCGAAGCCTTAAGGAAGATAACCGGAAAAGATGACTATTGCGCCGCCTGCTTCGACGGCTTCTATCCAACTGCATAGTCGGAGGATATCCTTTATCCAGCCAGGATAAAATCCAGGTTTGTAGAATTGCAATCACAAGCATCAAAGGAAAAGAATCAACGAGTACTTGGCACATACTGATGAAGAAATTCATATGACAAAGACGCCTTTTCGTGATAGTATAAAATGCATGTACTCTATTCTTTGATTTACTTAAAGGAAATGCGTACATGAAGGCAGTACATATATTGGCATATGGTTCGCTGAAAGGTAATTATTATGGCTGTATTTAAATCGCTTGATGAAGCAAGAGAATATTTTAAGGGAGACAGATATGCCGCTATGACCGGCGCTGTACTGGAGGAGCTTACGGAAGATCATTCAGTATGCAGTCTGATATTAAACGATGATCATAAGAATGCAAACGGCGGGATCATGGGCGGCGTGATGTTTACTCTGGCAGATCTCGCTTTTGCGGCGCTGTCAAATAATATTCACATGCCGACAGTAGCTCAGCAGGTCAGCATCAATTATCTCAGCGCTCCTAAAGGAAATACGCTTACAGCCAGAGCAGAGTGCAAGAAGAACGGTGCCAGGACTATCGTCGTAAATATTGCTGTCACCGATGACACAGGGCGGGATATAGCCCAATTAGCCGCGAGCGGATTTAAGCTGTAGTTGCAAAATCCGTTATTATGGATTAAAATCTTTGGTGATGAAAAGCAAAGGCGCTTGGGGATTCCTAAGCGTCTTTTTCTTTTGTGATAGAAAAGGGAGACGGTTTTATAATGCTTAGGAATTATGACAGGAAGGTAATACTGGAGGACGGGCAGGAGTATTATGGCTATGGCTTCGGAGGAAGCGGTGAGAGGGTTTGCGAGATAGTATTCAATACCTCTATGGCAGGGTATCAGGAGATACTGTCCGATCCTTCGTACACCTATCAGGCTGTGGTCATGACCTATCCGCTTATAGGTAATTACGGGATGGCAAATGATGATTATGAATCGGATAAGCCATCTATGGGGGCGCTTATCGTCAGGGAATATAATGATGAGCCGTCGAATTTCAGATGCGTGATGACACTTGATGAAGTAATGAAAAAGCATGGAATACCGGGCATATCGGGGATTGACACGAGGAAGCTCACACGCTCTATCAGGGATTTTGGCAGCAGGAAGGCGCTTATTACCGATGCGGAAACCTCATTGAGTAAAGGACTTGAGATATTAAAAAGTAGAGAAATTCCAAAAGACGCGGTTTCTCTTGTGAGTACGAAGAAGGTTAATGAGTTTGAGCCTGATGAAGAAAGATATCATGTAGTTGCGATAGACTGCGGCATGAAGGCGAATATAGTCCGTTCATTGAATAAAATAGGGTGCAGGGTCACGGTAGTTCCGTATGATACAAAGTGTGATGAGATAAGGAGCATGAAGCCGGATGGCGTGTTTATTTCAAACGGTCCCGGAGATCCGGAAGATGTGCCCGAAACGATAAATACAGTCAGAGAGTTAATAGGGAATTATCCGATATTCGGGATATGTCTGGGGCATCAGATATTGTCTCTTGCCTACGGCGCAAAGACCTATAAGCTGAAGTTCGGACACAGGGGCGGTAATCACCCTGTAAGGAATCTAAGGAATAATAAGATAGAGATCACATCACAGAATCATTCCTATGCGGTGGATACGGAAAGTATTGAAAATACTCCGCTTGAGGCGACTCATATAAATCTGCTTGATAATACGATAGAGGGAGTCAGCTGTATGAGGGACAGGGCGTTTTCGGTGCAGTATCATCCTGAGAGTGCGCCCGGACCACAGGACAGCGCATACCTTTTTGATGAGTTCGTGGATATGATGGAGGATTATTCAGATGCCCAAAAGAGATAATATTAAAAAAATATTAGTTATAGGTTCGGGACCTATAGTCATAGGTCAGGCCGCGGAGTTTGATTATGCGGGCACTCAGGCCTGTCTTGCCTTAAAGGAAGAAGGCTATGAGGTAATCTTATGCAACTCGAACCCTGCAACTATAATGACCGATACAAAGATAGCGGATAAGGTTTACATGGAGCCTCTCACGCTTGAATATATAGCGAAGATCATCCGTCATGAGCGGCCCGATGCGATCCTTCCGGGAATCGGAGGTCAGACGGGACTCAACCTTGCAATGCAGCTTGAAAAGAAGGGAATACTTGCGGAGTGCCGGGCAGAGCTTTTAGGAACTAAGAGTGAATCCATAGAGAGGGCGGAGGACAGGAAATTATTCAAGGAGCTTTGTGAGGAGCTTAATGAGCCTGTGCTTCCCTCAGAGACAGCTTCGACAGTTGAAGAGGGGCTTAAGATAGCGGAGGAGATAGGTTATCCTTTGGTATTAAGACCTGCCTTTACCTTAGGCGGAACGGGCGGAGGCTTTGCTTCTACGGAGGAAGAGTTCATACCGCTTATGGAGAATGCTCTCGACTTATCTCCTGTGAACGAGGTGCTTATTGAAAAGAGCATAAAGGGCTATAAGGAGATAGAGTATGAGGTGATGAGGGACAGCAATGATACGGCGATAACCATCTGCAACATGGAAAACCTTGATCCCGTAGGAATACATACCGGAGATTCCATTGTCGTCTGTCCATCACAGACATTAACCAATAAGGAATACCATATGCTTCGGGACAGTGCCTTAAAGGTCATCAGGGCATTGAAGATAGAGGGCGGGTGCAACGTGCAGTTTGCGCTTGATCCGAGATCATTTCAGTATTATCTGATAGAGGTAAATCCAAGAGTTTCAAGATCGTCTGCTCTTGCGTCAAAGGCGAGCGGTTATCCTATAGCGAGGGTATCTGCGAAGATCGGCATAGGCATGACCTTGGATGAGATAATGCTTGCGAACACGCCGGCATCCTTTGAGCCTGCTCTTGATTATGTCGTTACCAAGATGCCGAGATTTCCTTTTGATAAATTCACGGAAGCGGATAATTCCCTCTCCACGCAGATGAAGGCAACGGGCGAGGTTATGAGCGTGGGGCGTACCTTCGAGGAGAGCCTTTTAAAGTCAGTACGCTCGCTTGAGACAGGGCATGCGCATATATACGATAAGAAGTTTGATTGTATGAAAGATGATGAGCTTCTGGACTATATAGTATCAGGCAGGGATGACCGTATCTTTGCCATAGCGGAGCTTATAAGGCATGGCATGGGCGAAGATAAGATACAGGAAGCTACAGGAATAGATGCGTTCTTTATCAGAAAGATAAATAACATAGTCATAGAAGAAAAAGCTTTAATTGCAAAGCAAGGTGATACAGATGAACTCTATAAGGCAAAGCGCATGGGCTTCTCGGACAGGGAGATAGCAAGCCTTTGGGATATGAGAGAAGATGAGGTATATAAACTAAGGCAGGATTTACGGATAACTCCTGTATATAAAATGATAGATACCTGCGCATCAGAGTTTGAAAGCTATGTGCCGTATTTCTACTCAACTTATGAAGATGAAAACGAGTCCGTAATATCGGACAGTAAAAAAGTGGTCGTGCTTGGTGCAGGACCTATACGTATCGGACAGGGCGTGGAGTTTGATTATTCCACGGTTCATGCGGTTCAGACAATAAAGGAAGCAGGATATGAAGCTATCATTATAAATAATAACCCTGAGACGGTTTCAACGGATTATACCTGTTCGGACAAGCTTTACTTCGAGCCTTTGACGGTAGAGGACGTGATGAACGTCATAGAGATGGAAAAGCCGGAGGGAGTGATAGCGACGCTTGGCGGGCAGACGGCGATAAATCTTGCGGAGCCTCTGCGTAAGCGGGGAGTGCGTATAATTGGTACGGATTGTGACGCGATAGACAGGGCAGAGGACAGGGAGCAGTTTGAGAGACTTCTTGAATCGCTTGGCATACCGCAGCCTAAGGGACATGCTGTCACATCTATTGAGGCGGGAATAAAAGCAGCGGGAGATATAGGGTATCCGGTGCTTGTGCGTCCAAGCTTCGTACTTGGCGGGAGGGCGATGCAGATAGTCGGAAAGGAAGAGGAGCTTACGGAGTATCTTAGGAACGCCGTGGAGGTTAACGAGGACAAGCCGGTATTAGTCGATAAGTATATCAGGGGTAAGGAAGTGGAGGTTGATGCTGTCTGCGACGGGGAGAGCGTATTTATTCCCGGAATAATGGAGCTTGTCGAGAGGACGGGTGTTCATTCAGGAGATTCCATAAGCGTCTATCCGCCATACAGCATATCGGATAAAGTTAAGGAGACGATAGCGGATTATACGGAAAAACTCGGATTAGGTATAGGCATAAGGGGGCTTTTCAATATCCAGTTCATAGTGGATGAGACGGAGCAGGTCTATATCATAGAAGTGAATCCGAGGTCTTCGAGGACAGTTCCCTTCTTATCAAAGGCTACGGGATACAGCCTTGCGGACATTGCAACATTGGTGAGCCTCGGAGTATCGCTTGAGGCACAGGGAATAAAGGAGAAACGTGCGAAGGAGAAGGAGAGGTACTATGTGAAGGTGCCGGTGTTTTCATTCTCAAAGCTTCACGGCATGGACGCATATCTTTCTCCTGAGATGAAGTCAACCGGAGAGGCGATAGGCTATGACAGGAAGCTTCACAGGGCGGTATATAAGGCTATGACGGCGTCGGGGCTTAAATTAAAAAATTACGGAACCGTGGTCGTGAGCGTTGCCGATGAGGATAAGACGGAGACGATACCGCTTATACGCAGGTTCTATGAGATGGGCTTCAATATAGAAGCCACGACGCTCACGGGCGAATATCTTAAGTCGGCCGGCATACGCACGAGGATCAGGCATAAGCCCAGCGAGGGGAGCGGAGAGATACTTGATTCCATAAAGGCGGGTTACGTGAGCTATGTAATAAATACCCGTGCGATACTCTCGGGCGTGCATTACGGAGACGGAGTTGCGATACGCTGCTGCGCCGCAGAGCATAATGTGGCGATGCTTACATCTCTCGACACTGTAAGGATGCTCCTTGATGTATTAGAGGAGATGACGCTCGGCGTATCCACGATAGATGCGGACTGACGGGCAAAATGACGGAAATATTTAACATGGATTTAACATAGTCCTGACAATAGAATTTACTTTTGGCTGATATATTACACTAGAGATATAATCTGCTTATGCAAGAAAATCTGAGCGGAAAGAAATGTCTTGAGCTTATCACGAAAAAGAAATATGACCTTATATACCTCGACCATCGCATGCCTGATATGGACGGGCTTGAGACGAGGCGGAGAATGGAGGAGCTTCAAGGCAATCTGAACGAAGATACGCCAGTCATAGCGCTTACCGCCAATGCCATTTCAGGCGCAAAGGAAGAATATCTGAACTACGGTTTTGACGATTATCTTTCAAAGCCTGTCAGCACGAAATCACTGGAGAAATCCCTGCTTACGCATCTGCCTGATGATAAGATAGGCGCTGCTTCAGAGGATGCGTGGTGCAGCGACACGGCGGATGAACCCTCTGACGGCGTGGCGGTAAACGGACTCGATAAGGAATTCGCCATGCTTCATCTGTCGGACGAGGCGCTGTTTAAGAGTGCGGTAAAGGACTTCTATGGAGTCATAGACCTTAATGCGGACAAGCTTTCTGATATGTACAAGGATCTGCCGAATGAAAACGCATGGGAGGGCTACCGCATACAGGTGCATGGAATGAAATCCACTGCCGCGACGATAGGAATAATACCGCTCGCGGGCTTAGCGAAGATACTGGAAGATGCTTCAGGCGAGCGTGACATTGCGACTGTCACAACCCTGCACGCCATTTTTATAAAGAGATGGCGCGCATATAAGGAGCAGCTTGCCCGGATTGCAGAAGAGGATGAGGCGGAAGCAAGAGGGAGCATGCCTGAGGCTTCGGTAAAGCCATCAGATAATGGAAAAAAGAAGATACTGGTCGTAGATGATGACGGGGCTATGCTTAGGACGATAAAATCCATGATTGAAGACGAATACGAGGTACATCTTGCGCCTTCCGGCGCAAAGGCGATGGCAAGCATGGAAAAGATGCGTCCTGATTTAATACTCCTTGATTATGAGATGCCTGTCTGCGACGGGAGGCAGACGCTTGAAATGATAAGGGCGAAGGATGAGCTTGCGTCCCTGCCCGTGATCTTTCTCACGAGCGTGAATGACAGGAAGCAAGTCAGCAAGGCTTTGTCGATGATACCGCAGGGCTATCTCCTAAAGCCACTCGTGAGGGAAAAGCTAAAGGCGACGATAAGAAGGGCTCTTGCCGAGAAGAATGGTATATAGGATCTGAACAGGATATATTCCGGGCGTAAGTTGAAATACTAAAACACAAGGACGATATACATACAAATCCCATAACATCTATATAATAAACATCCCGACACGGCTGTATGGGGATACATTTAATCTGGGAGATACCGTGCCGGAATGCTTATTAACTATTTATTAGCTCAAGTGGAATTTCTCGGTGATCCGTACAAGCTCTTTTACGGCTTCCCGCGCATCCTGCAGCTTCTGATAGCCCTGTTCGTTCGCGGAGCGCATCTCGCTTGACCTTGAAGCTATATCGCTGACGCGATTCGAGGAATTCTCCGTCATGTCGTTGATATCGTCCGCAGCGGAAACGATCTCCTCTATATGATGCTCAAGCGAGTCGGTTCCTATTCTTACACGGGACATTACCTCGATAAAGAAATCCGCATCCTCACGATAGCGCGCGCCGGAATCCTTGAACATCCTGTAATCAATTAAAACCGTGTCCTCAAGGAATGACATAAGCTCCGAAATACACTCGTTCATATGCGATGCCGCATCGCTAACCTCATCAACGATACCGCTGATGTTCTCGACCGTTTTGAGCGTCTGTGCCGCAAGCGAGCCAATCTCGTCTGCGACGACTGCGAATCCTCTTCCTGCGTCTCCTGCGCGCGCCGCCTCAATGCTCGCATTTAACGCAAGCAGGTTTGTCTGTGAGGAAATATTCTTGATATCATCAGTCAGCTTATCCCTCGTCAAAAAACAGCCGGAGGTGGGATTGGAATACTCCGGATTATAGCGGATATAGCTGGTTATCGCACCGTCAGTATGCTCCGAGAAGCGGTAGACCTCATCTATTACCTCGCTCGTAAAGGCATCCGCATAGTTCCGGTCTCCGAAAAATCTCCGCTCGCTGATCTCACTCGATACAATATCCGCCAGAATATTCACGGACTGCTCTACGCGAAGTATCATCGAGTCTGCCTCATTTCCGATTGCCTTCGTCTGGACCATCATGTTCTCTCTGGAATCCGCCTCTGAGATCCGCATCGTGCTCCGGATTGAAAGTACTCCGACGATCATCGACGTAATCAGCGAACAAAGAAAATTCCAAGGATGATCTTTAACCGTATTGTCTTCATAAAATGCTGCTCCTTTCTATATCACGCTGCCGATCACTCTATCGGTATAGCCCATCGAAACACATAATCATCCGGATCTACCCGTGTACCGAAAAAAGGTCCGAGTACGCATATCCCATAGCAAGGACCCATTGGCTTCAGGCCTCTTTGCTCCATCTCTTCTAACAGCATATCCGCGCCGTTCTGCATGATATCGTCATCGTTCCCCTTGTAGATAAGGGAGAAGGCTTTCCTTGCATGAAAGCTTATGACCTTTGGCGGATCAGGTATATGGCAGGGATCGATCGCGACGGCTATTGTCATGCCTTGATTGGTATTGCTTCGTCTCTCATATATCTTATTCACTCCGGGAGACACAGAGAACATTGGAATCGCCGCAGCCGGCTTAAATCCCTGATTGTATATTTCCTGTATCTTGCGGTAGTTGTATTCAATCTGGTTCTTGGGATTCGACATGGGAGTCTCAAAAATATAGCATGTAATATCAGGCAGATCAACGTCCTCATACCTGATACTGCCCCTTTCGATAAGTCTTGTCTCAAATTCCTCTACGCAGCGCTTCGCTATGGCAAGACGTTCATTGAGTAAAGCAAGAAAATCAGACGGTTCCAGCTTGTTATCAAAATATGAATGTATCTCGCTGTTCGTCAGTCCCATAAGCTGAAGCATCTGGTACAGCTTGATACGGTGGATGTTCACCACATCATAATAGCGATACCCGCTTTTCTCATCGACGTATCTTGGAGCGTCAAAGCCCGACTCCTCCATCCGAAGGAGAGTCGCCCTGCTGGTACCGCAGATCTCCGCTGCTTCCCGTATTGTATATAGCTTTTCATTTTCTATCTCAAAGTCTTTTTTCATGTGCTGCCTCCATAGGCGTTAGGCATCATTTGTTAAGCATGTTATCAACAGCCATATTTAATTGGTACGCTTAACAATATCATGTCCCCCACGGGACAAGTCAACAAGAAGCATATGATTTTAAATTACTGTTATCTAAAAAGGCTGAGTTAAAAGTAAGTATTTAAATACCAATAAAAGCAGCATAATCATACATAAATTCAACTTGACAAATATCCTGACAGGCACTAATGTTTAGAATATGTCCGATATTACTATTGATAAGAATAATATTAGACAGAAAACTAACAATGAGTGAGGCAAGTCCATGAATTTATATTATGAATTACTGCAATATCCGGTTTTCTCAATAAAAGACGTAAATTTATTTTATAGCAGTGAAAAGACGGCAAGGACGGCTTTAGAAAAACTGTTAAAGGAAAAAATGGTGTTAAAAATACGGAAAGGGCTTTATACCTGTGTAAGTGGAGAAAATGGTGGCCCCGTAGCGGACAGGTTTCAGATTGCCAGTGCGTTAACGCCTACATCTTATGTATCCCATCATTCTGCTTTTGAGTATTATGGGGTTACGGATCAGGTCGTTTATAATGTATATGTGAGTTCGGAAACAAGATTCCATGATTTTGATTTTGATGGCTATACTTATCATTATGTACGGTCGAGGATAATGGATGGAGTCGTTTTGCCACAGTTTGGCGGAGGAGTAAGGGTTACGGATAAAGAGAGGACTTTATTGGATTCCATAAAGGATATGAATATGATATCTGGTATTGAGGAGGTTCTTGCAGAGATAACAGGGATAAGGAATATTGATGAACATAAATTGCTGAAATACCTTGGAGCTTTTAAAATGGCATTCCTGTACCAGAAGACGGGGTTTATTATGGAGATGTACCAGACGGACTTGAATATCAGCGATGCATTCATAAATGAATGCCGGAGAAAAATAGGAAATTCTAAACGCTATATCACGAACGACATTACAAATGTGGCCTATTCCGATAGTTGGAAGCTGGTCTACCCTAGGAATATGAAAGGAATAAAGAACGGAGAGTTTGAATATGCCGCAATTTAACCGCAGGGAATTGGATATTAGGTCGAAAGAGTATGGATTTAACAGAGATACCTTTGAAAAAGCACTCAGACTGAAGCTTATTTTGGAGTATATGAGCTCACATGATTACTTGAAGGAGCACCTTCTTCTTAAGGGTGGAACCGCAATCAATCTGACAGTATTTAATCTACCGAGACTCTCGGTAGATATCGATCTGGACTTTGTGCCGAATCTTAACAGAGAAGATATGATGAGTGTCAGAGAGAAGATTACTGATATCATAAAAGAGTACATGACGGAGCAAGGCTATATCCTGTCTGATGCGTCTAGGTTCAGCCATAGTTTAGACGCATTTTATTACAATTATACTAATTCTGTCAGAAACAAGGATATGGTCAAAATAGAGATTAATTATTCCCTTAGGACACATGTTTTACCGGCTGAGTATAGGGTCTTTGTGACCGAGGCTTTTGGTGAGCCTCTGACCATTAAGACCGTAGCGGCAATGGAGATATTTGCATCAAAGGCAAACGCTCTCATAAGCAGAGCAGCAGCAAGA
The DNA here is from genome assembly GCA_017455525.1 of Lachnospiraceae bacterium. Classification (GTDB taxonomy): domain Bacteria; phylum Bacillota; class Clostridia; order Lachnospirales; family Lachnospiraceae; genus NK4A144. The sequence continues at coordinate 5,296 of JAFTAP010000071.1, read as the reverse complement.
CCTCATTTCATCTTTCGTTCTGCAATCATGAACCATCGGCTTTTTGGGAAGCGTCGAAGAGACGAAAGGAATTATTCCTGTTCTATCGGTATTGAGAATCTTGTCACGAGGTCATCGGGGGATATGCGCATATTCACATAGGGGGCTACTATGCTTTCCGTGCGCATCTCATTTCCGATGGGGGTAAGTCCTGATTCCTTGATTTTGTCCCATAGGAGCGCTCTTGCTTCGTCATATCCCTTTATGCCGTAGAATAACATCGAATACGTGCGGCAGCCGGGTATCCATTCAATACCCGTCATGTCGGTGCCGGGTGGCACATCGGGGTCTATGGGAAAGCATATCTTCACGTGATAGGGAGACGGAGCCTGTTTCGTGTCGTGGCGTATCGTGAATATATTCTGCGTGACGGAGGTCATAAGTCCGCGGGAGATGATCTCCACGGACTGATTATAGGCTACGGTCATTATATCCATTGGCTGCATAAAGTCGCCCTCATAGGTAAGGCAGAGCGTCTTATCATAGTCGTAATAAGAGAAGCTGAAGTTTCTTTTATCTTTTTCAAGCCGAAGGGAGAGCAGCTCGATATTCCTATGAAGCAGGCATTCGCGCTTTCTCATCGTGTCAAGGACGCATGTTATATCATTGTTATCCTTTGCGTCGCAATAAGAAAAAATCTCCGTCTGTGAAAGCCCTGCGAACCGCAGCCGCTTGTATTCCAAGAGCTTATGGATATTGAAGGTGTCATAGTATCTGTAACCGGTCTTCTTATTTATTTCCTTTGGCACGATAAAACCGGCGTCCTCAAGCTTTAAGAGCATGGTTCTCGACATGCCTGTGGACTTGACGGCCTGCTTCACAGAGAAAAGATCCCTCCTGATATCGGGGTCACGACTCATATCTTCTATCGCTGTTTCTTCATTTCTCATGGCGTTCCCTCCAATATTGAAATAATTATTTTAAAAAGAAACTGGATTATTTTGTGGATTTATGTGAAATCGGTATGTTTTTATGTGAAATCGGCACGCTTATTAAGGGTGTCGGGAGTGTATCATTATGTTTAAATAACTCGACATGACACTTATGTGACATGTTATTATTATCATGAGTCCTGAATGGATTGAGTTTGGGGAGAAATCAGCATATGCTGATAAGTATTGCGGGGTATCTGTATGAATATAGCGATATGCGATGATGATGCGTCGGAGCTGTCACGTCTTCATGAGATGATAGACAGATGGGCTGAACATAGCGGGATTATTGCGCGGGTACGGGAATTCTCTGATGGAGAGATTTTATGCAACTCGCTTTTGGATAACAGGAAATATGACGTCTTCATCCTTGATGTCATTATGCCTAAGATGGACGGAATAAGCCTTGCGAGGAAGCTTCGCAGCTTGGAATATGTATCAGAAGGAACGCCTATCATATTCCTGACATCGGCAAAGGAGTTTGCTGTGGAAAGCTATGAGGTGAGAGCGTTTCACTACCTGCTTAAGCCCGTGAGCCGTGAAAAGCTGGACGAAGTGCTGGGACTGGCTTACGACGGCATACAGAAGGAAACGGATGACGCATTCATTGTACGAACGGCTGACGGTGAATACTGCCTGAAGCGTTCTAAGATATGCCGTGTCGTCTTTCAAAACCGAATGATAGATTATGTATGCGAAGAAAAGACGATCAGAAGCCTTACTGCTCAGGAATCGTTTAAGAATGCGACAGCAGCTTTTGACAAGGACAGCAGGTTTTTCAGGTGCGGGGCGAGCCTTATCGTGAACCTTTCCCTTATCCGTTCCGTTGATAAGAATATCGTCACGTTTGCAGACAATAAGGGATATCCGGTGCCCAGAGCTTCTGCGAAGGAGCTTTATAAAGCGTGGATCGACTATTGGCTGGAAGGAGAGGATGCGTAAATGCAGCATGTGACCTTATGGAATGCCCTTTCGGCACCTTATTCCATCCTGTTTCATATAGCGATGTTCTTTGTTATGAATGAATACCGCTATCCGAGGAAGAAGGCGGCTGCATATACTGTCATTTTTAATTTGCCGATACTTGCGATTACGATTGTGATGTATATGCTTCTTGGATCTGAAAGAGGCGGTCAGCTTGCACTCCTTTTTTATCTCGTACCGCAGCTCGCAGTGAATTTTTTTCTTTCACGCTATCGGGACGGGAGGCTTTTTTCCGCTTATTTCTTAGTGAACGGCATATTTATATTCATTATTCAGATAACCAATCTGATGGATTATTATTCGCCCTATGATAATCATATCGTGATGTTCCTTTCGAGGCTTATCAGCTATCCTGCTGCCCTTGCATTTTTATACAAGGTGCTTTCAAAGCCCTATAGAAGAGCTATGAGAGAGCTGCGTGAGGGATGGGGACTGTTTGCATATATTTCGGCGATGTTCACATTGCTGCTTATTGTGGAATTTAATTTTCCGGGCACATTATCTGAACGTCCGTACGACATACCGGCTTTTATTATGACCTTCATAGTCATGGTGCTTTCCAACATCTATTATTTTAGGATGCAGCTTAAGCTTCGCGATCATTACAGGCAGCAGGAGCTTTCACGTTATCAGGAGCAGCAGATGGAGATGATGCAGCAGAGGATCGAATACATGGCTGAGGCTGAGAAAACAGTTTCCATCTACCGTCATGACATCCGCCATATCCTGATGACACTCTCCGGTATGGTCTCGGAGGGATTATATGATGAGGCGATCGCATATATCAAAAAACATATCGGCACTATTGAGGAAGTCACCTACACGAAGTGGTGCGAGGAGCCTGTGCTGAACGCCATGTTCAGTGCATATTTTGTCGGAGCAATAGAGCAAGGGATCAAGGTTGACGCCCGGATTGATATAAAGAAGCTTCCGAATGACAAAGCTGCGATGCTGTCGGTTCTTTGTGCCAATGTGATAGAAAACGCTATTCATGCGGTCAGAGAGCTTCCTGATGAAAAGAAGACCATACGGGTGCGGGCAGTTCAGTTTCCGAAGCTTATGTTTTCTGTGAGCAATCCGTATGAAGGGAGCATTCAGGTAGATGATAACGGAATCCCTGTCACAAATGAAGAAGGGCACGGCATCGGCATCAGGTCGATCCTGGACTATTGCGAGAAGAACGATGCCGATTATGACTTCAAGATTCAGAATGGATGTTTTTCAGTGAGAATAGTGGAACGGTAACGCATTGTTGACCTGTTACTATTGTGACATGTTAGAATTGCCTGTGTTGCGGATAATAGCGGATTTTGTATGGTTTTTCACCAAATTCGCACATCTGCAAGCTTAAATGAAATGCTAGTGTAGCATTTCTTAAATAACTAGACCAATGCTTGCTTACCTGATAGCACGTCTCCAAAAGCCTCGGCGTAGCCCGTTACGCCTACGTTTTTGAAGACGCACTCTCAGGCAAGCATTCTTCGCATTAGTCCAGTTATTTTGCGAATGCTACACTAGAATGAAGCATTACAACAGAACGGAAAGGAGATAATTGCTTAAATGAAATTAGTGATGCGTGAACTGGGCGGATATGTCAGGCAGATCTTGCTTATCGTGCTGACCGTCACCGTGACGACCCTTGCGATATTGGGTCTTCCGTCGCTTATGACGAAGCTTATCGACGAGGCGATACCCACGGGCGATTTCAAGATGGTCATACACATAGGGGGACTTATGATCGTGCTTGTGATCATAGGCTTCGCCTGCGGCATAGCGACGAGCTACCTTGCCGCCATAGTGTCGATGGGAGTAGGCAGAAACCTGCGCAGCAAGGTTTTCGAGAAGGTGCAGTATTTCTCGGAGACGGAGATGGACCGCTTCACGGCTTCATCTCTTATCACAAGGACGAATAACGACATATCCCAGGTACAGAATTTCTTAAACCAGTGCCTGAGGATAGCCATACAGGGACCTATCATGGCGATATGCGGAATAGTGCTTGCGCTTTACTACAGTCCAAGCCTTTCAAGCATACTCGTCGTATCGATACCCGTGATGACGGTGATCCTTTTGATCATTGCCAAGATCGCAATCCCTCTTTCACAGCAGATACAGAATAAGATAGACCGCATCAACCTCGTGATGCGTGAGAAGCTTACAGGAGTCCGCGTCATCAGGGCTTTCGGCACGGTAGAGTTCGAGAGCAATAAATTCGATGAAATAAATACGGACTACAAGAAAGCCAATATGAAGCTTCAGCGCACGACAAATTCACTGATGCCCTTTATCATGCTGGTCGTAGCGGCTACGATGGGCGGCATAATGCTCATGGCTGCAGGGCAGGATGTGAACAGGGGCGTTGATTACACGACCGGCGAGGTCATGGCTATAATCCAGTATGTCATGCAGATAATGATCGCCGTTATCATGCTGAATATGGTATTCATCATGGCACCCCGCGCTTTCACGGCGGCGGGCAGGGCGGAGGAGGTTCTTACGACCGAGCCTGTGATTTCTAATAAGTCCGAGACGAAGAATAATACCGAGAAGAAGGGCTACCTTACCTTCAAGGATGTGTCCTTTACCTATCCGGGGGCGAGCGTACCCGCTATGTCGCATCTTTCATTCGAGGCTAAGCCCGGAGAGGTCACGGCTATCATAGGCGGCACGGGAATGGGCAAATCCACGATAGTAAACCTGATCCCCCGCCTCTATGATGTGACTGAGGGACAGGTGCTTGTAGATGATATTGATGTAAGAGATTATGATCTTGAGACGCTTCGGAGCAAGATAGGCTTCTGCCCGCAGAAGGCGGTTTTATTCGAGGGAACGATAGACTCCAATATCGCATTCGGAAAGGAAGGCGCTACGGAGGATGACATAGAGCATGCGGCGGAGATAGCGCAGTCAACCGACTTCATAATGAAGAAGGAGAAGGGTTTCAATTCTCCTATTTCACAGGGCGGTACGAATGTATCCGGCGGTCAGAGACAGAGGCTTGCCATTGCAAGGGCTATAGTCAGGAAGCCTGAGATATATGTGTTCGACGACAGCTTCTCTGCGCTTGACTTCAAGACGGACAAAGCTTTACGGACTGCTTTGGGTAAAGAGACAGGTGACGCTACGGTCGTGATCGTCGCACAGAGAGTATCGACTATCGCAGAGGCGGACCGCATCATAGTAGTGGATCAGGGCAAGGTAGTAGGCATGGGTAAGCACGACGAGCTTGTTAAGTCCTGCGAGGTTTACAGGGAGATAGTGGAATCCCAGATGAGCAAGGGAGATTCTCCTGACGGAGAATCTTTGAAGCGCCTCAAAGCCGGCGCAGGCTCCCCAGAGCC
>JAFTAP010000070.1 GCA_017455525.1 Lachnospiraceae bacterium | reverse complement strand
GGGCGTGAAGGCCGGCAAGGCAAAAGTGACCATCACGACGAAGAATGGCGGCAAGGACGTCATAACCGTGACGGTCAAGTAAGAAACGACAACATCCTAGATCTGATATTCCATGTAGGTACGCAGCAGGCATCAAAAATGTCGCTGCGTACCTTTCATTGACAGGAAACATAAATCTGTCCTGCGCCACCGCCTGACCTGCCCGCAGTCGGGATTTTTTTACTCTTGATAAAATATCGCTACAGCGATAAAATATGATCATGAACATACGTGAATATTTAAGAAACAAAAAAATAAAGATAATAGACATCAGCAGGAATACGGACTTGCCTTATACCACGGTGAACGATATCGTCAATGGAAGGACTGATATAAAAAACGTGAGCATCGGAATCGCCATGAAATTCTCATCGGCATTGGATATTTCCTTGGATGATTTCATAAGGCTTTTTGACGCAAAAAAAATATACGTGGATGAATGGCAAGGTGAAATTTCCGCCAGAGGGAAAAAATACTATCTTAAATACAGCAAGGATGATATATCGGGTGAGAAGTATTTATGCAAAGCCAACAAACTTAATGAAAAATTCGTTGACACCGTGGCGCAGTGGGCGCTAACTGAGATAGCAGAGAAAAAGAGGTTAGATGAATGGGAATGGACGACAACTTGAACTTTTATATAATGCATAAGAATCATGTAGTAGCCATAGCGAATTTTTCTGCAGAGGGGGCAATGCTTTCGTACAAGACAAACCCAAGCGAAAGCGAGCATCTTCCTTTGCAGGAAAGACAGGATGAATTCACCGGCCTTAAAAAATGGTGGAGGGAGCGGTCCGTCCCTATTGACCAGGGGCATATTAGCGAATTCCTGAGAAAGCACGGATATCATGGACCCGAACAGTACCTTGTAAAAAACCTTGGCCTTTCTTTGACGGACTGCTACTGGATAAGACCGATGGACTCAGACCTTAAGTGGGAACATGTCAACCTTTTCACTAATGATTTTCATGAGAACGTCCTTGCTGAAGCTGAGGGGACAGATGATGGCGGAATACCCAGATACTCCCCGAATGGGTCCCTACAGGGCAGCATAGAAAAAACCTGGTCAATAGTTGACGGCAACCGCTGTCTTGTAAAAGGAAATCATTCAATTCTTTCTCAGGAATCACTGAATGAGATTTTTTCGTGCAGGATACACGAGAGACAGGGATTCAGGAATCACGTTCATTATGATCTTATCCGGATTAAGGATAAGCCCTATGAATTCGGATGCATTTCAAGAGCATTCACTTCCGAAAGAGACGAGCTTATCCCGGCATGGGCGGTATACACTTCCGAGAAAAAGCCGAATCATCTGACACCCTATGAACATTTCATAGAAACAGCCGGGAAGCTCGGTGCAGACAAGATCGACCTGAGGCAATTCCTTGAATATCAGATAATGACCGACTATTTGATGAGCGGATATGACAGGCATATGAATAACATTGGACTGATCCGCGATCCGGATTCCTTAAAAATCAAAGGAATAGCTCCCATATATGACAGCGGGGCTTCGTTATTCGCAGAAAGAGCTATCCCAAAGAAAACAGGGGAACTGAGGCATATAAAAACCAACGGGTTCTGTGATTCTGAAGAAAAGCTTGTAAAACTTGTCACCGACCCTTCGGTCATAGATCTTTCCAAGCTGCCTACCGGATCCGACTTGAGACAGCTATACGAAAAGGATCCACGCATGAACGATAACGACAGAGATACTATATGCAATTATTATGATAAGAAGATTGAGATGTGCAGGGACATCCAAATAGGCAGGGATACAAACCGCAAAGCGATATACATTCAAGAATTTTGATGCTGCAAAATGCTTGGGGGCTAAACTTATAAAAAAGAAATTGCAAAGACTCTCCCTTACATGACAATTATGATCACACCTTCCCAATTATTATGAATATATCATGTGCATCAGAGCCATGAAACAATAAGCCCGTAAAATCGGAGATCCGGGAACCCGATTTTGCGGACTTGACGAGAGTCGTTTGCAATAAACGAAGCGCGGTAGTAAAATTTAAGGAAGATCAAGGGCGCTCGCCCATGGCATGGACATAAAGGATATTCATTCGGTTCAGATGTATTCGACGCTCATGCAGATCACTAAAACCATAGGACTGCAGGAGCGGAGAGAGGAAATATTAACTCATAAGGACTCCTGCGAAGCAAAAATCTAACAGGAGGAATCTATATGAGTTACAACAGGGAGTACAAATCAAGCGTGTTCGCAATGCTGTATGAGGACAAGGTAGGCCCTTGAGGGTAAGGGGACAGATGAAGAGAGGCGGGAGGCTATGAGCAGGGTCATCGACCAGTGCATGGCAGACGGCATCTTGGTGAAGCTTCTCACGGAGAGGAGGGACGAGATAATGGAGACGAGCATATTCCAGTATGACCAGGAAGCGCATGAATGGGCGCTGCATGAGGATGGCTATGATGAAGGGATACAACAGGGAATACAACAGGGAATACAGCAACAGAGGCTTAAGGATGCAGAAACAATAAGCGGATATCAGGACCGGATTGCGACAATGCAGACAGAGATGGAGATGAAGCAGACAGAGATGGCAGCGGTGCAGATGGAAAAGGCAGCGATGCAGGCGGAGATGGCAGCGATGCAGGCGGAACTGGAGTCTCTTAGGGCAAGAGTGGACGCATAGCTGATCAGGGCCGTCAATACAGCGACCTTCACGGTCAAGGCTAAGCGGGTATGACCAGAAGCAGACAAAGATCAGACTGAGGGGTTAAAGGATAGCCTTATGTAATTAAATATCTATGAAAGCCGGCGCAGGGATGTGTCGGCTTTTTAAATTGGAATTGCTTCCAACATGATCACGTCATCTCAATTATAAGAATAATAACCGTAGCGAAGGCGAAGAACCCTATGACGGCGACGGCTAAGACCGCCACGGTGAAGTACACCGCCCTCAGCAAGAGGAACCAGACACTTGCGGTTAGCAAGGTGCTCACGGTCAAGAAGAACCAGGGCAAGGTGACCTATGCGAAGAAGTCCGGAAGCAAGAGCATCACCGTAGCCAAGAACGGCAAGGTGACGGTCAAGAAGGGCCTCAAGAAGGGCACCTACAAGATCGAGTTGAACGTGACGGCTGCGGGCAACGCCAAGTACGCTAAGGCGACCAAGGCAGTGACGTTCAAGGTAGTAGTGAAGTAAGCAACAGAAGGCAAGATCTGATATCACCATGAAAGGAAAGCGCAGCGGAGTCCGAAAGGTACGCTGCGCTTTTTATAGCGAGCGAAATATAAAAATTCGCTTACTATAATATTAAGGCAAATAAATACCTTGATTTATAAATAAATGCGTGCTATTGTCAACATGATTGCATCTTAATAATAAAGGAAAAGCAGAGTGATGATTGGATCTCCGATTGTATAGGTATTGGGTATTAAATGAACCGAATGCATTGAATATAAATAATGAAAAAATGTTTAGCGGATAAGGTAAAAGATTATATTCTGGATAAGAGCATGATAGCTAAGGGCGAGCGTGTATGCGTGGCGGTATCGGGAGGCGCAGACAGCATGTGCCTTCTTTTTTTACTGTACGATTTATTGGATAGCATGGGATTTGTGCTTTCGGCGGTTCATGTGGAGCATGGCATCAGGGGGCAGGCTTCGCTTGACGACATGGAGTATGTCCAGGCTCAATGTGACAGGCTTGGTATCCCACTGCATACGGCGAGAGTGGATGCGGTAAAAGCGTCAGAGGAATCGGGCACGACGCTTGAGGAAGCCGCAAGGAATGAGAGATACCGCATATTCGGGGGCATCAAGGCGGATAAGATAGCTCTCGCCCATCATAAGAACGATCAGGCGGAGACGGTATTATTCAATCTCGCGCGGGGCACGGGAATAAGGGGCTTAAGAGGCATGGAGCCTGTGTGGGACAGATTTATAAGACCTCTGCTTTGTGCCACGAGAGAAGAGATAGAGGAATATTGTAAGGAGTGGCAGATAGAATACAGGCATGACGCGACAAATGACGACATTGATATATCAAGGAACCGCATACGTCATTTGGTTATGCCGGAACTGATCCGGATAAATGATAAGGCGTTGGAGCATATCTTTGATGCAGCGGAGGAGCTTCAGGAGATAGAGGAATATCTTGCGGAAGCTACGGAGCGGGCGTATCGTGAGTGCGTTAAGCCTTCAGGTAAGGGAGCATCCGCTGATGCCTATCAGCTGTCAGGCAAGTCGGCATATTCTGATATAGAAATAGATCTTGATATATTGGATTCTCTGCATGAAGTGATTGCTCCAAGGGTTATAAAGAGGGGCTTGATCAGCGTATCCGGCAGGGCAAAGGATATCAGCAGGAAGCATGTAGAAGCGGTGCTTATGCTTGCAAAGGGACAGTCGGGACGGCATATAAGCCTTATCTACGGAATAAAGGCATATAAGGAATTCAGGAAGCTTGTGATACGGGGAGCGGGGAGATATGAGCTTTCGGATGAAGCGGGCGGCATTCATAAAGCCGACAGCAAACCCTCCGGCATGGATGATAATGGCTTGCAAGGAACAGATGGTATAAACCTTACGCCGAAGTTTCTGACGGCAGTTCTTACAGAAACCGATGTGTCTATGGATGAGATCAAGGCCTCTGCTAACTACACGAAATTCATAGATTATGCTACAATAGATGATGCGTCTGATCTAAAGGTGAGACACAGGGAACCGGGCGATTTTATTTACATAAAGGGTGGGAATAAGAAGCTAAAAGACCTGCTTATAGAAGAGAAGATACCTGCGGGCAGGAGAGACGGCATGTATTTTGTCGCAATGGGTAAGGAGATTGTCTGGGTTTTAGATACGGGACGCATAGGTGAGAGGTTTAAGGTAACCTCTGACACAGAAAAAATACTTAGGATGGAGATTAAAAATGGCTGACAAGATCACTACGATGTATACCGAGGAAGAAGTGAATAAAAGGATCGCGGAGCTTGGAGCGCAGATAACAAAAGAGTATGAGGGCAAGTCGATAACGATAGTCTGCATACTTAAGGGCGCAGCGGCTTTCGCCTGTGAGCTTGCGAAGCGCATAGAGGTTCCTGTTGAGATGGAATACATGCGCTGCTCCAGCTACGGCAACGAGACGGAAAGCTCCGGCGTCGTGAAGATAGACCTGGACCTCGACCATCCGATAAGGGATAAGAATATACTCGTGGTTGAGGATATCATAGACACGGGACGCACGATGCACTATCTCCTTGATATATTAAGGGACAGGGGACCGGCGGAAGTGAAGCTTTGTGCGCTGCTTGATAAGCCTGATCGCAGGGTCGCTGATGTAAGCATTGATTATACAGGCTTCGTGATCCCCGATAAGTTCATCGTGGGCTATGGTCTTGATTATGCGCAGAAATACCGCAATTTACCATACATAGGCATTGTAGAGCCGGAGGAATAAGACCTTGGGTAATTCAAATAAAGGCATAGGCATATATTTCCTTATAGTTGCGGCGGTGCTGCTTCTTATCTCCTTCATGTCTACGGAGATGCAGACGAGGGACACATACAACTATAAGGCGTTTCTCGATGATCTGAATAATGACAATGTCACGGGAGTCCTGCTTTCCCCGAATGCCGAGACTCCGACAGGCGACATCACCGTCACCTTGAATACGGGCATGACGCATAAGCTATATGTTGCGGACATCACCGCCGTAGAGGAATACATGAAGAAGGCTTTCCCGGATTTCGAGGAGGAAGAGGTCGAAAAAGAAAACCCGCTCTTAACTTACGGTATACCGATAATCCTGTCTATAGTCGTGGTCATGATAATAATGGCTATGATGAATTCGCAGGGCGCAGGACCTGCGGGCGGCGGGCGTATGATGAGCTTCGGCAAGAGCAGGGCGAAGATGGTCTCTCCGGGGCAGACGCAGATCACGTTTAAGGACGTAGCGGGACTTGTCGAAGAGAAAGAAGATCTCGAAGAAATAGTGGATTTCTTAAAAGATCCCTCAAAATATACCTCTGTGGGCGCACGGATTCCCAAGGGCGTGATACTTGTAGGTCCTCCCGGTACGGGTAAGACCTTGCTTGCAAAGGCGGTAGCGGGGGAAGCGGGCGTGCCTTTCTTCTCGATATCCGGCTCTGATTTCGTGGAGATGTTCGTAGGTGTGGGAGCATCAAGGGTGAGGGATTTATTTGCGGAAGCGAAGAAGAACTCTCCCTGTATCGTCTTTATTGATGAGATAGACGCTGTCGCAAGGCGCAGAGGCACAGGACTTGGCGGCGGACATGACGAGAGAGAGCAGACGCTTAACCAGCTTCTTGTCGAGATGGACGGCTTCGGCGTGAATGAAGGGATAATCGTGATGGCGGCTACGAACCGCGTGGATATACTTGATCCTGCCATCATGCGTCCCGGACGCTTCGACCGTAAGGTGGGAGTCGGCTCACCTGATGTGAGGGGGCGTGAGGATATCCTTAAGGTACATGCGAAGAATAAACCCTTGGGTGATGATGTTGACCTTTCGCAGATAGCGCAGACTACGGCGGGTTTCACGGGAGCGGATCTTGAAAACCTGCTTAACGAGGCGGCGATCAGGACAGCAAAGGACAACCGTTCCTATATTACGCAAGAGGACATTAAAGCTTCCTTCGTGAAGGTCGGCATAGGAAGTGAAAAGAGAAGCAAGCTCATATCTGATGAGGAGAAGAGGATCACGGCATACCATGAGGCGGGGCATGCTATTCTTTTCCATGTACTACCGGGTGTAGGGCCTGTATACAGCATATCCATCATACCTACCGGGATGGGAGCTGCGGGCTACACTATGCCATTGCCTGAAAAGGACGAGATGTTCCGTACGAGATCCAAGATGCTAAATGAGATAGTCGTAGACCTCGGAGGCAGGGTTGCGGAGGAGCTTATCTTCGGGCATGATGACGTGACGACAGGCGCTTCACAGGACTTCAAGCAGGCTACGAAGCTTGCAAGGCGCATGGTCACGACCTACGGCATGAGCGACAAGATAGGCGTGATGAGCTACAATGAGGATGACGACGAGGTATTCATAGGACGCGACCTCGCCCACGGAAGGAGCATGTCTGAGGAGACGCTCCGTGAGATAGACGTAGAGGTGAAGCGCATAATAACCGAGTGCCACGACAGGGCGAGGGATATAATCAGGGCGCACAAGGACATCCTTGACCGCACGGCGGATCTGCTTCTTATCAAAGAGAAGATAGACATGGATGAGTTTAATGCGCTGTGGGAGGTGTGAGAGGCTGTTTTTCTCTACTGCTAGGCAGATTTTGTATTAATAAAGGAGGATGAGTGCTACATATAGAGCCAGAATAGCGGGTTTTTGGTGTGTTTTGCACAAAAAACCTCGTAAAATCCAGTAAACCTTGTGGAAAATGCGTATTGTTGACATTTTGAAAGGGTGCTATATTATCAGCGTACCCCCAATACATGATGTCGCCCGAAAGGGCGGCACCCCATAAGAAAGAAATACCTTCTCCTGAAATCCCCGACCAAAGCGGCCGGGGATTTCTACGTTTTATCGTAATGCGCTAATCAAGCTCAAAGAGTGTATATAATAATAGTTATTCCATCAGTTCTTCAAGTTGCCTCTGTGCATCAGAAAGCCCTGCGTCTATGGATTTATCTCCGTTTATGATATATCCCATTTCCGTGCCGAGTATCGTGTAGAAGTCCGTCCACTCCGCCATTATCGGTCGGTATACGCCACCCTCCAAAGCCCTGCATACGGGCTTATACTGCGGGAACTGCTCCAGTATCTCAGGATCTTTGAGGCTCGAATATCTGCACGGCACTCCGCCGGACGCTACAGTGCTTTTCTGCACATCGGGATCCATCAGGTATTTAAGAAGCTTCACTGCGTTTTCCTTATTCTGTGAATTCGCTGTGACTCCTATCGCCCATATGCCGTAGACATTCGCATTGTAAGGCTTGCTGTTATTATGCACCCTTCCGGCTATCGCCGCATAGTCCGCCTGTCCGTTGCGCTCCGGCGTGTACCAGCCGGGCCAGCCTACTCCCATGGCCGCAGCCTGATTTACTATCGCAAGGATGAGGTTTTCCTTTGTCTCTGCCCTGCCGGTTCCTATAAGCTCCATGTAATACTCCATAGCCGCATGAAATTCAAGCGTATCAACCGTGGGATTATTATCCTCATCCACTACCCAGCCGCCGTAGGACAATAAAATCGGCAGGAAATCAACGACTATATTATTCGGGGTGTCGCCCCTATAGAGAAAGCCCAGATTCCTATGGGCAGATGCGTATTTGCATATATCCATCATGTCGTCAAGCGACTCTATCTTACCATCATTATAACCCGCCGCCATCGCAAGTCTCTTATTGTATAAAAGTATCGTCACATTACCATAATAAGGGGCAAGATAAAGATTCCCATCGTGATAGCAGACTTCCTTCGTGGCAGGGATTATGTCGTCGTCAAGCTCGTAGCCGTAATCACTCAGATTAAGCAGGACGTTTTTCTCCGTGTATTCCGCCATCCATGAGCCGTCAACCATACAGATATCGTAAGCTCCGTCCTTATTTCCCGCATCACCAAGCACTCCCGAATGAAGCTCGTCTTCGCCAAGCTTTAACAGCTCACAGTAAATATGCGTCTCTTCCTCAAATGCTGTGACACACTCCTCTATGACATCAGCGTATGTACCGGACCTTAAGGCGAGTTTCATGTATCCTTCGGGCTCCCAGTCAACCTTCCTATGCTCATCCTTTGATGATGAGCCGAGCCCGCAGGAAGCAAGCGATACCGCAATTATTATAGATAATAAGACCGCTACGGCTCTCCTCATCCTCAGTCACCGAAATGCTCGTTCTGATAACGCTCCGTGATATTCCGGACCGATGCCATGCACTCATCTATCCTGTGCTTAGGTATCTCACAGAAATAACCGACAAGCTCCGCATCAAGCTGTGTCCCCGCCGCCTGTCGAAGCTCGATAATAGCCTCGTCATAGGGAAGCGACGCCTTGTAGGTTCTGTCCATCGTAAGCGCCGAGTAGGTGTCCGCTATCGCAATGACTCTGGAAGCAAGCGGTATCTCGTTTCCTTTAAGCCCGTGATAGCCCCTGCCGTCAACCCTCTCATGATGATAAAGTATCCAGTCTGATATCAGCTTAAAGGAGGCCACGGGCCCTAATATTTTCACGCATATTTCCGGGTGCCGCCTCATAAGCTCCATCTCTTCCTTCGTAAGCTTTCCTGATTTCGTAAGGATGCTCCGGGGAATGCCCAGCTTTCCCATATCAAGGAATAAGGACGCATACCTTAGATTCTCAAAGTTTAGCTGCTGCTGGTATATAGATGGCAGATAATCATAGAATACGCTTACAAGGTTATGCACATGAAACGAATGACCGTCAAGATTAGGATCTCCTGCCTCCATGACGCAGATCAGAGTTTCCAGAAGCTCAAGCGCCCGTTCCTTGATGCTGCGCACCTTTCTGAATGCAATAAGGGCTTCATAGAATATCAGCATGGATGCCAGAAAAAGTGCAAGCCCTACCCATACATTGCCATCTTGAAGCGCATACGCCTTATAATATGATAAGATAAGTACAAACGAAAGTAATACCAGCATGGTACTCTCCGCCATAAGAAACCTCTGATCCTTAACAAGCACGTCCCAATGCCTGCGGATCATGGCTATACAGTATATCAACGTAGTGATCAATATGAGTATCCCTGATACTGTAAGTATATGATATGCGACCGCCATATCTGTCACCCTCTTCCCTCTAATTTTATTTTGCAAAGGATATCTGATTACGTCCTGACTCCTTTGACGCATAAAGAGCCTCGTCCGCCCTTACATAAGCCGTATCAATGTCCTTGTCATCAGGCATTACTTTAGTCACGCCGATAGAAGCATGTATGCCGTCAAGCCCCTCCATGGATACATTATTAAGGGTAGCAAGCATACGCTCAAACGCCGCCCTTACCTCTGCCTCATCCCTTAGATTCCTTATGATAACGATAAACTCATCACCGCCAAGCCTTCCTGCGAAGCTTAAGTTATCACGCACCGCCCTCTCCGGGAACGACCATTTATCGCCGTAATCTATCCCTAATTCCTCCAGTATGGTCTTGCCCGCCGTCTGTATTACCTTATCGCCCATCTGATGACCGAGCGTGTCGTTTATCTGCTTGAACTTGTCGAGATCCATGAGTCCCAGCGCTATATTTTCTTCCCCGCTCTGCCTTATTACATCGCCCGCCATCGAGAAGAAGCGTCCCCTGTTTAATAAAGAAGTCAGGGCATCGAAGGATGATTTTATCTCAAGCTCCTGCTGCATCTTCGTACTCTGCCTGAAGGTTATGAACTGCCGTATGCGCGCTCTCTGGAAGGTGTAGTGCAGGACTAGCGAGAGCATAAGGACCACCAGCACGTTGAAGACGTCCTGATTGAATATCGAGCCCGGCTTTATCTGATATGAGACTATAAGGAAGAATACGCAGGCACCGATAAGCATCGCCGTCATACGAAGCATCGTGCCTATGTACGAGAGCGCTACGAGAGCCAGTATCACGAGATATATCGTTGCCGCCATGTAAGGCTGTGCTGCCGAGCAGATAGTGCCAAATAACAAAAGAGCGATCATGTTCACGTACATGCTGGGAAGCGCGAATCTATCCATGAATGAGCGGAACTTCAAAAGCCCTGCCTCGAATACTACCTCAAGTATCAGAAAAATAAGGAATAAAGGCGAGTTCTGCTCGCTGAAGCCGTAGCTGTTCTGCCACGAAAAGAAGAGGTATATCGCCGTAATGATGATGAACCAGATATTCAGTATCTCCATGTGACGGCGGTTCATGTTAACTATGAGACTCTCACAGTCATCATAGGTATTCTTCTCGTAGCCGTAGTAATTAAAGCTCTTGTCCTTCACGCCGCCATCTCCTAAACACGATACGACTCATCAGCAACTATTTCATTTTAACAGAATAAGATATGCAGGGCAATAATGTTATCCTACTCCTGCTCCTACTCCTTTGGCAGTCTCTTCATATACCATATCAAAAAGAATAAAGAAGTGATGAAAGACAGCACGAAGGCTACTGCCTGTGCTTCTTGTATTCCTGCAAGGCCTCTGAAATGCGCAAGCAGAATTATGGCGGGGATGAAGAATATTCCGCTTCTTAATGATGACAGGATAGCGGCGCCGCTTCTTTGACCCGTGCTTTGGAAAAGCATCTCGGTTATCATGCAGAGCGGGAGTGTAGGAAGTGAGGCGCATTGCAGTAATAATGCTCTGTGCCCGACGGCTACTACTTCGGGATCGTCACGGAAGATCGTTAATATTTCATCGGGGAATAAGAAAACTATCGCACTTGCGCAGGTTATGAATACCTCGCCCATTATCAGCACGCACCAGAAGGCCTTGCGTACGCGGCTGTATTTCCCTGCGCCGTAATTGAATCCGCTGACAGGCTGGAAGCCCTGACCGAGACCTAAGGCGACGGAGAATACGAAGAATACGATACGCCCGACTATGCTCATAGCTGCTACTGCGCTGTCACCATAAGGTCCACAGGCTTTATTCAATACAATGGTGGCTAGGCTTCCTAACCCCTGACGCAGAAGGCTTGGAAGCCCGGTGGCGAAGATATTGCCTATCAGAGCGACTTTAAGTCGTATTCTTTTAGGCGTCAGCTTTGTCTGCGTCTTACCCCTAATGAACATAGATAGTAGTATGCTGAAGCTTACTATCTGGCTTATCGCCGTGGACAGTCCTGCTCCGCCGATTCCCATGCGCAACCTGAAAATAAGGACAGCATCGCCGGCTATGTTGAGGATGCCGCCTGTCAAAAGGCCTATCATGCCGAAAAGAGCCCGGCCCTCGTAGCGCAGGATATTATTCAGGGTGAAGCTTGAGGTCATGAACGGGGCGGCGAAAAGTATGTAGCTGATATAAGTCTTCGCATAAGGCGCTATGGTCGGAGTGCTGCCGAGGGCAGTGACTATATTATCGAGGTAGATAAATCCCACAAGCGTTATCACAAGACCACTCAAAAATGACAGAAAGAAAGCAGTCGAGCCGGTATCCGATGCGCCATCTATTTCGTGGCTTCCCAGAAGTCTTGATATGATGCTCCCCGAACCCTGACCGAATAAAAAACCGAAGGCTTGTATCACAGCCATGAACCCGAAAACAACGCCCACCGCCCCACTTGCGCTCGTTCCGAGCGTTCCCACGAAAGCAGTATCAACGAGGTTATATATATTCGTGACAAGCATGCTTATGATGGTAGGGATTGAGAGCATGATAATAAGACGCGGCACCGGCGTCTCGGTCATCTTCTTATATTGTGCCTCAGCGGAATTTCTGCTTCGCATGGGTTTTATCTTACAACTTTTCGGGACAGGATTTCAATCGTTGTTACAGTAAAATATTAGTAGGCAAACAGAATAAATAAAGGAAGAGGGAGTGGATCCCCCTCTTCACAGCATACAGTAATTCAAATATGATGTTAATCGCCAAAAAAACACATAGGAGAAAAACTGTATGGATACTATTG
>JAFTAP010000069.1 GCA_017455525.1 Lachnospiraceae bacterium | reverse complement strand
TGTGCTTGCACAAATAGGATTTGGAACTTGTGACCCGCCCGAACATGAGGAAGTAGCAATTTGCGTAGCAAAGTAGCGGATTCCGAATGGACGGAGCATGGCGAAAGCAGCTTGCTGCGGTGCTAAACAGCCAGTGGCTGTTTGCTTAGCACCGACCGTAGCGAAGCGAAGACGCCATGCATAAGCATCATAAACAACGCAAAGGGGCTTTTGACCCTAGCATCATTCCTATGTTGTAAAGAAAAAAGGCGGAGCACTTCTGATCATCAAGTGCTCCGCCTATTTGGATATTTCATCCATCGCTTCCTGTCCCATTGGACCATACCTCTCAATCTGCTTCCCCTCTGCTCTCTACTCGTCTATGGCTTATCGTCCTCACCCTTCCGGTAGGACCTCTTATATGTAATTTTAGCCATCATATTGCATCGGTTCTGCCTTTTGCAAATCTCGTCTGTCGCTTTTCTCCAGCCCTTCTCGAATTGCTCCTCTATGTGAATCCGGCCTGGTATCAGATACCTTCACTTCTTTTGATTGTTCACTTCACGACTCTGACCGGATTTGAAAAGCTGTGAAGCTACATTCCTATGCTGGTGGTTTGGCCCTCCTTTCAGTTAATAATACTCCTTACTAATCTGTACATTGGACTGTACCTCCCCATCTCTCTTTGGAATGATTAAACTATACCATACCCTTTGTGCAATGTCAACACTTTTTTCTAAAAAAATATTTTTTTTCGTCATTTTTACAAGGCTATCCCTCGCTCTCCTCAGGATTACCTATATGGCTGAACAGATACTCCAGCACCTCCTTAGTAAACTTCTTTGCGCTTATTCCCACTGTATATGTGCCGTCAGCCCTCTTTTCCATGCGGGCTACAGCAGCATACATGATAACGGTATCTGCGACTATGATCACGTCCCTTCCCATGATGTCAGGGCGATCATCCTTCATCCAGAGCCCCATGCCTTTAGGGCTCGCATCCTCTACCTGCACATATATAGTCTCGCCCGTGTCGCAGATCACCACTATACTCGGCGCCTTGAACTCAACCCTGCCTATCTTACGCTTCTCGCTCGTTACATCTGCTTCAAGTGTCATATCCGATCTCCCTCATATTGTTTTATTATTCACAGCGAACGACAAATTCCTTTTTACTTTCAGCATTCGCTGTTTAAACTTAACGCTATCTCAAGCAATGCCACGGAATAACTTCCAACATGCTTCTGATTATACACCATTTCCTCAAATACAGAAACACTCCCCGAATTACATCTCTACGGAGAGCATTCCTGATATTATTATAATATTATTCTATTTAATTTACTTTTCCGCTTTCTTCTTACGACTCTTCACATACATCTGCACTCCCTTCGCACCGAGTGCCACTATAAGAAGCCACCACATGAAGGATACCTTCAGACCGTCCTCCGTAAACATCATCCCTCTGGTAAACGTACCGTTCTCAAGTGCCTCTACGATGGGTGCCATCCTCTGACCGAGCACGTCATCATCAAGAATCTCCCCCTCAGTCACTGCCGCATCCAGATCCCCGGCATTAGATTCCTCAACGGACGGTAATGAGGAAACTCTTGTAAATACACCTCTCGCAACATCAGTATTTCCGCCTAATTCGAGCGTAGGAAATCCATTGTTCTCAAATACTGATTCTGATACATCGGTGACAATCTCTGCTGCTTTATCATCAATCTCTTCTCCTGTTGAAGCACCTGAATCAGAATCCTCGGTAACCGTTTTCTCCGATGATTCACTATCTTCTGTCTCATCACTGACCGGATCATCTTCACCTGCATCAGACTCTGAATCCTCTGTATCCACATCATCCTCATTTGCCTCGGAATCTGAATCCTGCTTCTCTTCATCTTCATCTGTCTCAGAATCTGATTCCTGCGTCTCATCCTCCTCAATGTCATCGCTCTCTGAATCCTGAATCACATTTTCTTCGCTGTCAGTATTTTCCTCTTCAGAATCATCAGTATCTGAACTATTCTCCTCAGCGCCCTCATCCGAAGCTGTCTGATATTTGAATCCATTCTCGATATCTTCAAGCATCCCGCCTATCATAGACTCAATATCGGCGACCTTTGCATTCGCAGTTTCCAAGGAACCTGAAGCAGCCTCGTATTCAGCTTTTGCCGCTTCCAGATCAGCCTTTAATTCTTCAAGCTTATCTGAATTAAGTGCTTGTGAAATCCTTGCATCCTTTAATGCATTCGCAGCCTCTACGACCTTATCCCTCGCTTCTTTTACACGATCCGCCAGTGCATTCGCTTTAGTCTTCTGCTCCTGAAGCTCTTCAAACTTCTCATCGAACACCGCTAACTTATCCTCTGCCTCAGCATTAGCACTTTCTGCCTCGGCATATTTCGTCTGCATTTCCTCATAATACTTTTTAGCAGTCTGATACGCATCTGTCCCTGATTCAAAGTCCTTCTCGGTATATACATTTCCATCCACACGCGTACGTACACCCATTTCAGCCGGGTTCTTCAGATAGATTCTCACGGTATTTCCGCTTGCATCCACGTCTTTATTATTTATACTATAGAAGAAATAATACTGTTCCGTAGAGCCGTCGTCATTAGTATAATATACCGGCATATAATACTCACCGTCACCAGTCTTTGGAGTAGCACCCGCAGCCCATTTAGGAACATAAAGCTTTGACACATCATATCCGTAACTGTCTGCCAGGTTCAGCTTTGCAGCACGCTCGGTAAGGTATAGCTTATTCTTCCAATTATTGATATCGAGTCCGGTTTCCTGAAGCTTCTGATTTATTTCTTCTGCCAGAGCCTTATATTCATCCGAAGCATTCTCAGAAGTAACCGTAAATTCCGTGCCTTTCGTAAAGTCGCATACATTCTCGCTTGTTCCGAATTTAAGCACATTATATTCGGTAACAATGTGTTCGCATGCCTCCACATTTCCAGGCTTATTCAGATTGCAATGCACATCTGCATATACTCTTATAACTGTATCCGAGCCGGTCTTTTTATAAGTCACGTACCACAGGTTCTGATTGTTATCAGAAAAATCACTGTGAACGCTTACGGATGAAGCATCAACGCCATCCCACTGGGCAACCTGATACGCTTCAATATAGGCAGCCAGGACATTGCTCTCGTAGAATACAGTTCCCTCTGTTCTTTTTGCTGTCCATGAATTTGTCTTATCTGTTGCCTGTCTGATCTTTTCCTGCTGCTCCCTTATCTTAGCGATCCATTCATCAAGCACTGCATCCGTCTTTGCCGCTTCCTTAGCTTCATCAAGAGCTGTCTTTGTCTCTTCAAGAAGCTTTTTAGCAGCCTCCGCTGCAGCCTTGGCATCCTTATACTCCTGAGTATTGGCATCACTCAGTGCCTGCGCAGCAACCTCCGCCTCCTGCTTAGCCTTATCTACCGCCCTCTGAGCAGCCTCTATAGCCTTCCTTGTCCTGCTGTCAAGGTTCTCTGAATCAATTACATTCACGTCACCATCTTTCGATACCTCGTATTCCACATTGCTGTCCTTAAGAATGGCTTCCAGCTTAGCTCTTGCATCCGCTTCCTTAGCATCCGCATCAGCCTTCTCCCGCTCCGCGCTCTCAACTGCCCCTTCCGCGACTTCAAGGGCTGTAGCCGCTGTATCAAGCTTCTTTTGGGCATCCTCTACTGCCGCTTTGCTTTCATCTAGTGCAGCCTGAGTATCCGATACGGCTGAAACAGCTTCTGCCTTAGCGCTTTCCGCTGTCTCCTCACTTGAATAAATAACCGCCGCCGCCTTCGCTGTCTCTTCACTCTGCTCCTCTGTCGCCGTATGCACATCCTCAGCAGTCTTAACTGTATCTTCTACAGCCGAAACCGCTTCTCCTGTCTTCGTTTCCGCATAAGAAATCGATGCATCAGCAGCCTTCTCAGCCGCCTCATAATCCTGTGCAGCCTCATTCATGTCATAAATGGACTGATCTAAAGCCGATATATCTTTCCCCAGGCTGTCCATATTTTCAGATGCTATGTTAAGCTCCTCTGATATTGTTGCCTCGTGTACAGTCTCCTCGCTTTCAGTAGTTTCATCCCCCACGTCTGATATGATTCCTTCCTCAGAAACAGCTCCCGATCCGCTGTCCTCTTCCGATGACTGTTCTGTCATAGTCTCTCCGATTTCACCGCTCTCTCCTGTATCAGCATCCTCAGATGCAGATTCATACGCAGCGGTCTCCTCGGTATTCGCATCCTCTGATGCGGACTCATATGCGGCAGCCTCTTCTGAAACCTCCGCTGCAGTTTCAGACGCCTCGTTTACAGTCTCTTTTACATCATTATTTTCATCGCTTTCATGCGACTCTTCGCTCTGACTTTCCTCGGAAGCATCATTTCCGCCGTTCTCAGGCTCGACATCGTCATCTGCGAGCACGCTAACTGTCGGCATGAGAGAAAGAGCTGCCGATAGCCCAATGCTTATTGCCATTAGCACTTTGCGATTAACTTCTTTGTTCTTCATAGTTCCTCTCCTTTTGCATTACATATTTATATGCGTAATTATTCTCTTCATTTATATCGGCAATTATATCAAATCACTAAATTGTTTTTAAATAAAAACAATCAGAAATTATTCACAAATAATAGGCAAGAGATTTGTAGACAATTACTTAAACGTCGAGGAAAATCAAGATGTTGGGGTTGTGTGTTTGCAGGCAGGCTGGATATATCCAGCCCGCCTGCCCGGCGTTATTGAATTCAGTTATATTTACAGCCGTCTTCGAGGACTTTCACGCAGGTCACGGCAAGGGCGCCGGGACCTATATGGCAGGATACAGAAAGAGACAGGGGATACATATCTATATGATAGTTAGGGAAGGCTTCGGCTACTTCCGTCTTGAATTCCTCAGCCTCGGAAAGATTGTGCGTATACGCCATACCGAGCCATGCGTTGGGCTTATCCGGCGTGATACCGCCGTAATTCTTCTCAAGGTCATCGGTTATCGCCTTGATCATTACCTTCTTCGCATTCTTCATTCCACGAGCCTTGGCAAAGGCATCCAGCTTCTCGCCATAGATGCGGAGAACCGGCTTTATCCCCAGAAGATCTGCAAAAGCCGCGGCAGCTGGCGTGACTCTCCCGCCTTTTTTCAGGTATTTCATCGTGTCAACAGTTATGAAAATATTTGAATCAAACTTAGTTTCTTCGAGTCTCCGTTTTATGTAAACTGCATCATGACCGTCCTTTATCATCTGCATCGCATCAAGGACACTCATGTACTGGGTAACGGATATTCTCTGATTATTTATTACCTGAACCCTGCCGTCATAATCTGCGGCAAATACCGTAGCGCTTTCGCAGGTTCCGGAAAGTCCGGAAGACATGGGAATAAATACAAGCTCATCGTACTCTTCAAGCAGCTTATCCCATAACGACATGATGTCGCCCGGCAGGGGCTGTGACGTATGTATTTCCGCATTAGGATCTGCGAGCTTCTCATAGAACTGATCCTGCGTAAGATTAATGTCCTCGTAATAAGTCTCTCCGTCTATCGTAAATGGCATAGGAAGCACGCTAATCCCAAGCTCCTTTGCCTGAGCCTGCGTGATACCGCTATTACTGTCTGTAACTATAGCAACCGACATACACTATCTCCCGCATATATTTATGGTTTACATAATAATATATTCCTAAGTTCAAAATCATTAGCAGGATTGTAGCATAGAGCCTATATTACATCAATGGACATTTTGGACAGATTGTTTCGTGTGGTAAAACGTCCAGTGGACGTTTTACGGGCACGTTTTGACGCGCCATGCGCGTCAGTGCCCCGGGGCGTTCCGGTCGAGAACGCCTAAAGTAACACATCCGCAGGCACGTTTTGACGCGCTATGCGCGTCAGCATCCCGGGGCGTCCCGGTTGCGAACACCTAAAGTAACACATCTGCAGGCACGTTTTGACGCGACATGCGCGTCAGTGCCCCGGGGCGTTCCGGTCGAGAACGCCTAAAGTAACGCATCCGCAGGCACGTTTTGACGCGCCATGCGCATCAGCATCCCGGGGCGTTCCGCTCGCAAAAAATTCAGTTTACATAAACCTCAAACTTGCACGTTCCCCGCCAATATCTCCTTATAATCCGCCAGATTCTTCCTCAGAAGCTCCGGAATATTCAGCCCATACGGACATCTCGTCATACAGACGCCGCACTCAACGCACTTCTCGATCTTCATCATCTCCGCCTGCCAATGCTCATTAAGCCAAGCCTCAGAAGGGGCTCGTCTGACCATAAGGGACATTCTCGCGCACTGGTTTATAGTTATGTCAACCGTACATGGAGAGCAATAACCACACCCTCTGCAGAACTCTCCGAGAAGCTCATCCCTGTCCTTATTTATTATTTCCTGCAGTTCATCAGTCATAGTGACTTCCTTATCAAAGAAGAAAAGCCAGTCGTCAAGCTCGCTCTCCCGCTGTATCCCCCATATCGGGAGCACGGGATAATCGCTCATGAAAGCCATGCATGCATCAGCATTAGTAAGCAGTCCGCCGGAAAGCCCCTTCATGGCGATAAAACCCATTTCCGCCTTTTCACAAGCCTTTACCAAAGCTATATCCCTGTCAGTCGCAAGATAAGAGAACGGAAATTGAAGCGTCTCGTAAAGCCCGCTTGCGACTATTTCCTCTGCCACGCCGATTTTATGAGCCGTTATTCCTATATGGCGTATCTTGCCTTGCTTCTTTGCTTCGGTCATTGCTTCATACATGCCTGTTCCGTCGCCCGGTTTGTAGCACTGCGGCACGCAATGAAGCTGATACACATCAATATAATCGGTACGGAGCAGTCGCAGGCTTTGATCCAGATCAGCCCAGAACTTCTCCGGAGTCGTCGCCTGAGTCTTCGTAGCGATATATATCTTATCCCTCATTCCGTCAAATGCTTCACCCAGCTTCTCCTCGCTGTCGGAATAAGCCCTTGCAGTATCAAAGTAGGTCATCCCGCCATCATAAGCTCTACGCAGTATCTTCACCGCCGTATCCATATCCACCCGCTGTATCGGAAGCGCGCCGAAAGCATTCTGCGGCGTAGTTATTCCGGTCTTTCCTAATATAATCTGTTTCATTTGCATCCCTCCTATAAATAAAGCCTTCCCACTTCGCATCACTTGACTATCGCATGCGTCTTTAGATAATCAACCCATTTATTTATCGCAGACGCCTTGATATGGATGCCATCAAAGGAATCCTCGGTCGCAAGCCTGCCGTATTCATCGGTAAAAACCTCATTCAGATCAAGATAATATACATGCTCATCCTCCGCGATCTGACGGAGAAGCTCGTTTCTCTTATTTATTGCATCATTATTATAGAGAGAAGACCTCTGCTCCTCTCCCTCGGTAACATGGATAAGCCCCATCACATAGAGGATCGCATCAGGCTGGACCGCCTTTAGATAGTCGATAAGCCCGTAATAATAATTCGCAAACATCTCATCATTGCCCCAGCCCATCTCATTGAGCCCGAACTTCATGTATATCTTTCCATACTTCGGCTCCACTGCAAGCATCTCCGGGATCGTGACCTTGCCCATGTCCGTACTTATCACTTTTTTATCAAATATACGATAAAGCTGCATACCGACCGTGCCGTAATTCACGGCAGGAAGATCAGAATAAAGACCTAATCCCTTAACCCTAGAATCACCGATGAAGCAAGCATCAGTAAAATAGTCATCATCAACGGTCGTGAACTCCTTCAGTTCATCGTCATCGGAAGCTTCATCATAAGTCGCATCATCATTTGAAGCCTCATCTTCACCTTCATCATCCACATCATTTGCCGTCTCATCTTCATCATGATCAGAGTTATACATATCTTCATCGACAGTTTCGCCATTTTCAGAAACACTATCTCTTGCATCGATCCTGTTTCCTGATGATGAATCTTCACCTGAAATATTCTCAGTTATATCCTTATCGATCCGTATATCGTTTTTCTTATTATTTACCGATACAGCAGAAGCCTTGCCCTCAACCACTCTGTCATCAGAGCGCGATCTCTCCGCATCTTCTTCCACTTCCCGATCCGGATGATACATCATCCTGTCAGGAAGCCCTTGTCCTCTTGGATAGATAACCCTTTCAAACTGATGGTTCTTCACCGTCTGAATCATAACCGCAGCCGCAGGATAAGCGAAATTCATATCCTGCACGCTTATCACCGCCCCAGGCACCGACACAATCAGCATCGTCAATATTAAAATAATAAACAAAGGACACTTCTTCATTTATGTTAACCTCATGCCTAAAACCTAAAATACAAAAATGGATTATATGCCGCATCCACGAGCGCTACTACTGATGCCCAGAATAAGATCAGATGCAGTATAAGCCCTAACGCTTTATCCTTTATCCCATCATAAAATCTGCGAAAAAGCGGAGCAGAGAAGAACGTTCCCGCAGCCAGCAATAACGCTACGCTTACTATATGGTCTAAATAGTCATCCCCGTAGTAACCGCCAAACATTCTAGTTATGTAAATCAAAAAGTCATCTACCCCGTTCACAGCAAACATTACCCATCCCACTACTACGACCAGCATAGTATACAGCCATCCTATGACCCCCGGCAGCTTCCTTAATATCTTACCGAGGAAAATCCTTTCAATTGCAATAAAACAGAAGTAATACAGTCCCCACAGCACGAAGTTCCATGCGGCTCCATGCCAGAGTCCGGTCACGAACCATACGATCAATAAGTTTACATAAGTTCTGATCCTGCCTTTTCGGTTCCCTCCGAGCGGGATATATAAGTACTCGCGAAACCAGTTGGTAAGCGTGATATGCCATCTGCCCCAGAAGTCCCTTACCGAAACAGCAGAATATGGGTGATTAAAGTTCTCCGGCAAGGAAAATCCGAGCATCCGTCCAAGACCGACAGCCATCATCGAATATCCCGCAAAGTCAAAGTAAATCTGGAAGGTATAGGACAGCGCCCCTATCCACGCGTAGGGCGTGGATATATTCTCATATCCCGCCGTGCCTATGTCGCTCCATATCGTGCCTAAGTTATTCGCAAGCAAGACCTTCATCGCAAGCCCGATAATAAAGGGCTTCAAGCCCTGCTCCAAATCCGCAAGCTTCTTCTGCCTGCACTTCAAGTCAAGCGCCACCTCACTATATGTCACTATCGGTCCCGCAATAAGCTGCGGGAACATAAGTATATACGTACCGAGATCCACAAGCGATCTGTCATACGGAATCCTGCGCCTGTACACATCAATAACATAAGAAAGAATCTGGAACGTGAAGAAAGAAATGCCGAGCGGAAGGGCTATCCTCGGTATTACAAAACTATACCCGCCAATATTATTAATATTCTCTATAATAAAAGCAAGATATTTGAAAACAGCAAGCAGACCTATATTATAAATTATGTCAACCGCAAGCAGAAATCCCCTCGCAAACCCCTTATCACTCCTCCCTATGCCTCTTGCAATAAGATAATTCACAAGCACGGAAACTATGATAAGCAACACATACTTCGGCTCGCCGAAGGCATAGAAAACAATGCTTCCCAAAAGAAGCACCGCATTTCTCCAGTAGACAGGCACGATGTAATAAACGAGCATGAATACCGGTAGAAATCTGAATATGAATTCAAGCGAACTGAATACCATTTAATTTATGTAAGCCTCTCTGGCATGCCGGTAATCCACTAATTATTCCGTATCGCCTCCAGCGCCGAGAGCGACATCGCCCTCTTGCTCGGCGCAAAGCCTGCGAGCATCGACACTATTATGGCAAAGACAACGGCGGCAAAATACATCCAGAAAGGTATCACGGCAGTCATCGCCCCCGTTATCTTATTAATTATAAGACACACCAGGACCGAAAGCGAAAGCCCCGTCACGCCTCCCCCGAAGCCTATCATGCCTGCTTCTATAAGGAAGAGCTGCTGTATGTCAAAAAGCCCGCAGCCTAAGACCTTCATGACCCCTATCTCCTTCGTCCTCTCATATATAGACATCATCATGGTATTCGCTATGCCTATCGCAGCAACGATAAGCGAGACCGCTCCTATCCCGCCAAGCAACGCCTGCGTGCTCCTTGACTGCTCCTTAGCCTGTGCGATCCATTCGGAATTACTGCTCGCCTGATAGCCCATGTCGCCTATCTCCTTCTGTATCGCCTCGACATTCTCTACATCATCCACTATCACGCTAAGTTTGGAATAAAAGAGTTCAGGATACGGCTTCCCGTTCTTCTTCACAGGCTGTCCGGGTATAGCCTTTCCCTTGAATACCTTCTTATACATCTTCTCTAAAGCTTCCAGATCACAATACACGCTCCACGAATATTCCTTATAATCCTCAAGGCTTCCTGCCAGCACGCCGGCCGTAGGGATCATATACTTCTTCGGTGCGGGTGTCGCCGTCGCAGCCCCCGGTGCTTCTCCGTCCGCCCCCTCTAAGTCGTCTCCAGCTTCTGCAGTCCGCCCTCCGTCGCCGCTATTCTGCGAAGCATAGTAAGCCTCCGTGTCAAACACTGTGAACATCTTTGATTTCATAAGATCCACGTCCGCAACCCTTCCGGTGTTCCAATAGACGGCATTTCCTCTTGAATCCTCGAAATCCTGTATTACCATGTTCCCGAACACAAACTTGAGCTCATCGCCCTTATTCGGCCATCCTCCGTCAGCAAACTCCCACTTCATGTCACGCAGAACCTCAAGCGGTATCGCCTGACCGCCATAAATGCCAAGTCGGTAGCCCCCGCTCTGCATCACCGCCTGAAATTCGAGCGTAGGATACACCTGCTCCACATGCCCCATCTCCTGTATTGTCTTTATCGTGTTATCTGTGAGTTTAAGCTTCGTAGGGTCGGAAGCCGCATTATCGGCACCCGAAGAAGCATTCTTCGCGGTCTGATTATTACCTTCCCTGACCTCGACCGTGCGAAGGCCGCCGTATTCCTCTATCATCTCCATGCTCTGCCGGTTCATACCCTCGCCAAGAGCCATCATCGTGACTATAGACGCCACGCCTATCATTACGCCCAGGATTGTAAGCAGCGAGCGAAGCTTTCGCTTCCATAGAGAGCTCCAGGCCATACCTACCTTATCGGAGAATCTCATCAGTCACCGTCCTTATCAGATTTGCCGGCGGTCTTATTATCTCCGTCCGGTATGTCATACTCCGTAATCCCAAGGGCAAGCTCTTCCTCTTCGCGTTTTTTCCTCTTATTTTTCATTGCTTTTATGCCGGCAATTATGCCTATCAGCAGAATAAGACCTCCCACGGCAATAAGTACTATCTGCCATATCTGAAGTTTAACTGCGCTTTCCTCTGCCGGAAGCTCTTCCATAGCACTCCAATCCTCGACAATAGCCTGCTGTACCCCAAGACTTATATTCCTTGTCTGCGTAGAAACCGAGCCCGTCTCATCCTCGTATGATATTACTATAGGAATCGTAGCAGTCTCACTCTCGGAGTATTCTTTTCCTGTTAACATAACATCGACATTGCCCGTAGCACCCGGAGCAAGATTCCCTACATAAGCAAGCGCCGGCTGCACGGTCTTATCGTTCACAGTAACCTGCACATTGTATAGCGTCGTTTTTCCCGTATTATATATGGAAAACATAAGGTCAGACTGCTCTCCTATATCTATCACGGACGGCTCGCAGGTCGGTGTCGAGGTATCGAACTTAGATACCTGCTTCACGGGAATAGTAATGCTTGCAGTGCTGTCATAAGCATTTGCCCGTTCATCCTCGTACTTCATTACTATGGACATCACATAAGGACGCTGCTCCAGCCCTGACTTTGCCTCGAAATCCATCGTAAGCTCTGTCACTCCTCCCGGAGATATGCTGTCTATATAGAAGGAATTAGAACCGGACGTAGGCAGGAACGCAGCATAGCTTGCCTGTGTTGTCGAGCCCTCTACGGTAGCCGTCAGATCAAACTGCAGATTCTTGACCGTGGTTTCCCTCGATGTGTTCTCCATAGATAGATTCAGAGTGAACTGTTCTCCGGAGTATACCTCTGCCGGGGTTGTGGTAAAGCCTTTGACGATAAGTCTCGGCATTGACAGCTTCTTATCTCCGTCACCGTCTATCGTGCCGTTTTCGGGAAGCCCTGTAGTCTTTACGAATACCGATATGACTGTCGTATCCACGGCACAGGTTGGATCGGTATAGGTTATATCGAAGTCAAGCTTGTAATAGCCTGTCTTTACATTCTCTCTCGTGCGGAAAACCCATACGCAGTTATGTATCCTGTCCGCATAATTAGGCTGCGCATCCTCCCCGACCAGCACGTCCACCTTCTGCGTGTAGCCTGTATTGCTTATCTCAAATGGAAAATCATCTGTCCTTGCGCCAAGTCTCGGAGTGATTATTATATCAGTGATATTATATTTAAACATATTTACTATGGGCAGCACTACTATGCAGTCCTGTCCGTAGGTCGCCTCAGGCGTGACCCATGTGTTGCCCGGCATCAGGAAGGGATTTGTAGTCGTCGCCTTGCTGTACCGCTCGCCCTCTTCCGCCGGCGTTCCTTCGCTTCCGCCCTCGTTATATGTGGAGCTTGGATTCGTGCCTGACGAACCTGTGCTTCCTGTATAGGTTACATTATCCACAGTAGTCGTCGTGCCGTCCTCGGTAGTTGTTGTCGTCGCGGCGTTAGCTGATATTAAATTTATATTTGACAGCAGCAGGCAGGATAAAAGCACTCCTGCTGTTATTTTCATCTTTGACGTTAAAGCCTTGTTTAACATATCCATCCTCTTTCATCTGTATTTAATGGCCTTATCTCAAAATCACTTTGATATATTCTAAATATTTTATTATTATAATTCAAATATTATTCAAATACTTGTTTCATATATTAATAATATTGTATTCTTATCTACTCATTCGGTATCCTCTGGCTATCAGTCCTCATACACCACTTCTCCGTCAAGTATATGGAGCCTTCTGTCCGCATAAGAAGCCAGATTATTGTCATGTGTCACCATCACAAGAGTATTCCCCGCCTCATGTACGACCTCCTGTAATAAATGCAGTACGGATATCGTAGTCTTCGTATCGAGGTTTCCCGTGGGCTCGTCCGCAAATATTATCTCAGGCCTCACCACCAATGCCCTTGCTATGCCTACTCTCTGCTGCTGTCCACCGCTCATTTCCGTAGGACGGTGTCTCATGTATTTCTCAAGCCCCACCTGCTTCAGGGCATGCATCGCCTCTTTCGTGCGTCTGCTCTTATTCATACCCTTAAAAGACAGCGGAAGCGCTACATTCTCTATCGCATTAAGCTGCGGGAGCAGATCGTATGCCTGAAATATAAAACCGACATGATCCCTGCGGAACTTCACAAGCTCGCCCTCGCTCATCTTCTCTATATGCTGTCCTGCGATGATTATCTCACCCTTCGTAGGCTTATCGAGTCCCGCAAGCATATTAAGAAGAGTAGATTTGCCCGAACCGGAAGTGCCTACTATCGCCACGAACTCGCCCCGCTTCACCTCCATGCTCACGCCGTTAAGCGCCGCAACCCTCTCCTCGCCTAACTTGAATATCTTATATATGTTTTTACCTGATATTACGCTTCCGTTCATGGCTATACCCAGCTAACTAGTGTCCTGACACATTCTTATTCGAACTAATTGCTTGTATGATTTCCATATGCTGCGTTGGCCTCAATCGCCAATGCCCGCATTGGCTCATTCAGCCGCCTAGCATATGAAAACCATACTACACAATTAGTTCAGAAACGAATGTGTCAGTACACTAGGCTCGAAAACATCTGCTCCGCTCACAAAATTATGGCAAAGTCATAACATACCGCAGACCTGTTTCCAAGCCTGCGGTGTCTATCATACTCTCTTATGTAAACTATTTCAAGGACGATATCAAGAAAGCGGATATTTATCCGTGAGCGTCTTTATTATCTCCCTTGCGGGCGCTACTCCGTCCTCGCCCTTTAGCACGACGAGGGATATCGCCTCTGCTACCTTATCCATGTCCTCTGTATTGAAGCCTCTGGTCGTGACAGAAGGAGTGCCAAGCCTTATTCCGCTCGTGACGAAGGGCTTCTGGGGATCGTTCGGCACAGTGTTCTTATTCGCTGTTATATGCGCCTCATCAAGCAGAGCCTCGACAGCCTTGCCTGTAAGCCCCTGTGGCTCAAGGTTCAGGAGCATCAGGTGATTATCGGTTCCGCCTGACACTATGCTAAGCTCCCTTGAAATAAGTCCTTTCGCAAGTGCCTGTGCGTTATCGACTACGCCCTTTGCGTATTCCTTAAACGACGGTTCCAACGCCTCCTTGAAGCATACCGCCTTCGCTGCGATAACGTGCATCAGAGGTCCGCCCTGTATGCCGGGGAATATTGCCTTATTGAAGTTAAACTTATCGGCAGCCTCCTGATTGCAGAGGATAAGCCCGCCTCTGGGTCCTCGGAGAGTCTTATGCGTAGTAGTCGTAACCACATCTGCTATGCCTATGGGCGTCGGATGATAGCCTGTCGCCACGAGCCCCGCAATATGCGCCATATCAACCATAAGATATGCACCGACCTCGTCCGCTATCTCCCTGAACTTCTTGAAATCTATAGTCCTCGCATAAGCAGAAGCCCCTGCGACTATAAGCTTCGGCTTACATTCTTTTGCTATACGCCTTACCTCATCATAATCAATAAAGCCCTCGTCATTCACGCCATAGTGGACGCAGTTGAAATACTTGCCGGACATATTCACGGGCGAGCCATGCGTCAAGTGTCCGCCATGGTCGAGATTCATTCCCATGAAGGTATCTCCCGGCTCCATCATTGCAAAGAATACAGCCATATTCGCCTGTGCGCCGGAGTGCGGCTGCACGTTCGCATAATCACAGCCGAAAAGCTTCTTCGCCCTGTCCCTTGCGATATCCTCCACGACGTCAACGCACTCGCAACCGCCATAGTAGCGCTTGCCGGGATAACCCTCGGCGTATTTATTCGTAAGCACGCTCCCCATAGCCGCCATCACCGCATGGGAAACCCAGTTCTCCGATGCGATAAGCTCTATGTGGTCATTCTGCCTCTTCTGCTCTGCGACTATCGCATCAGCAATTTCGGGATCTACCGCCTTTAGTTCCTCTAATGAATACATCTCCTACCTCCGATTTCATGCTGTCAGGGTTATAGTCACCCTAAACCTTGATTTCATTCAACATCAAAATAAAACAGGTATATAATACCACACTATGCCAATCCGCTCCATAGCTTTTATCTGCTGTTAGCTCTTAACTTCTCCTTCGGTCCAGATCCTTTGATATCTTCATGCCGAGCACTTGGAATAGCTGAACTAAAAGCACGAGAATAATAACGCACGGCCAGAGGATATTGGGCTGCCATCTGTTGTAGCCGTATCTTATCGCTATGCTTCCTAATCCTCCGCCGCCAACGGCTCCCGCCATAGCCGAGTAGCCGAGTATCGTGCCAAAGGCTATAGTCACGCCTACAAGAAGCGAGGTTCTTGCTTCTGCGAGCAGCACGTTCCATATTATCTTGAAGGTCCCTGCTCCCATAGACTGCGCCGCCTCTATCACGCCGTGATCTACTTCCTTTATGGAAGATTCCACCATTCGTCCGATGAAGGGAGCCGCCGCTATGACGAGCGGGACTATCGTAGCCGCCGTTCCGTAGCTCTTTCCCACTATCGCCCTCGTCAGAGGAATAAGTACGACCAGCAGTATTATGAAGGGCACGCTTCTTAGGATATTGGTCACGACATCAAGCACCTTATACAGCATTGGATGCGGTTTTATTCCATCGCTGTCGGTCACGGCAAGCAGTACCCCAAGCGGAAGCCCCAGCACATAACCGAAGAACGTGGATACGCCGACTATTACTATAGTCTCCCATAATCCCTGCAATATCATCAGTATCTCCTGCTCAGTCCACATAGTTTACCTCCTCCGCTCCGAGATTCTTTTCCTTGAAATACTCGACCATCTTGTCAGCGATCTCCTTATTGTCAGGAAGCTGCAATATCATCTCTCCCTTCGCGTCGCCGTTTATCGTCTGGGTGTTCGCATAGAGAATATTCAGGGGCGTGCGAAGCTCGAGTATGATGTTTCCTATTATCGGCTCGAATGCACTTCTTCCATCAAATACAACCCTTATCTGCCTGCTTGACTGCATCCTCCTGATATGCGCCGTCTCGGAGAATACAAGCTTCTTCGCTTCCTCCGTCTTAGGTGCGCGGAAAAGCTCCTCGACTGTACCCTCCTCGACCTTATTCCCATGATCGAGCACGGCGACCTTATTGCATATTTCCTGCACCACGCTCATTTCATGAGTGATTATCACGACGGTTATCCCCATGTCGCGGTTTATCTCTTTGATAAGCTCCAGTATCGACTTGGTAGTCTGCGGATCGAGTGCGGATGTCGCCTCATCACAGAGCAGTATCTTGGGGTCTGACGCAAGCACCCTCGCTATTGCAACCCTCTGCTTCTGTCCTCCTGAAAGCTGTGCAGGATACGCTGCCGCCTTTTCGGAAAGCCCTACTATATCCAGATATTTTTTAGCCTTCTCTCTTGCGTTTTTTCTCTTCTCTCCCGCTATCTCAAGAGGGAACGCCACATTATCCAGCACGTTCCTCTGCATCAGCAGATTGAAATGCTGGAATATCATGCCTATGCTTCGCCTCTCAACGGAAAGTTCTTTATTGGTAAGCTTTATCATGTCCTTGCCGTTCACATACACTCTGCCCTCCGTGGGACGCTCCAACAGGTTCAGGCATCTCACAAGCGTGGACTTGCCCGCCCCGGACAGTCCAATGATGCCGAATATGTCACCTTTCTCTATTTCAAGGTCGATATTTCTTACCGCCTCGACCTCGCCGCTGCCTGACGTGAATGTCTTGCTCACGTTCTCAAGCTTTATCATCGGTTCGCTCATCACAAGCCACCTTTCTTAATAGTTTATCTGACCGAGAAAATATAATATCACAACCCTGATAAATCATAAAGCCCGCAGCAGAGTTCTTTGCTACGGGCTTTGTAAAGTCTTTTGATGTACTTCAATTCTCTGGCGTTTTGACACATGCTAAGGAAGCATGTGTCAAAATCCTTCGGACAGGATTCTTACGAATCCTGCGAAATACGGAATTGAAACTCTTGATGAGTTTCAATTCCTGTAAGGCACTACGGCTCCGTCGTAGGTTTCATTGATGTAATTCACAATGTCGTCAGACTTCAGTACCTCAACGAGAGCCTTTATTTTATCATCATTCTCATGCCCTTCCTTGACGGCTATGACATTCACATAGGTAGCCGCAGCCTCGGAATCCTGCGCCTCGTAAGCAAGCGAATCCTTGCCGACCGAAAGTCCCGCCTCAAGAGCATAGTTACCGTTAAGGACTACGAATGCTGCATCGGGTATGGCATCCTTAACGCTCTCTGCCGCAAGCTCCACTATCTTGATGTCCTTTGAATAAGACTCGACATCATTCACCGTAGCCGTAAGCCCTGCCCCATCTTTAAGCTTGAGCACGCCGTTAGCCTCAAGCAGAAGCAGCGCCCTCGCTTCGTTCGTCGTATCGTTCGGAACGGCTATCTCATCACCGTCCGCAAGCTCGGACAGATCTGATTTCTTGCCTGCGTATATACCGAAAGGCTCATAGTGTATGCCTCCCGCATTCACAAGATGCGTGCCCTGTTCCTCGTTGAACTCATTTAAGTAGGGTATGTGCTGGAAATAGTTAGCGTCAAACTCCTCGCTCTCCACCACATTATTGGGCTGCACATAATCGTCAAAAATAGTGATCTGCAGATCATAGCCCTTTTCCTTAAGCAGAGGCTTCGCCTGCTCCAGTATCTCCGCATGAGGCGTAGCGCTTGCCGCAAC
This sequence comes from Lachnospiraceae bacterium, assembly GCA_017455525.1. GTDB lineage: Bacteria > Bacillota > Clostridia > Lachnospirales > Lachnospiraceae > NK4A144. The sequence goes on along the minus strand of JAFTAP010000069.1, from coordinate 35,864 downwards.
CGTTATCGTGCCGCCTGCCTCTGTACTCTTACCGTCATCCGCCGCTCCGTTAGATGCCCCCGCATCCGCTGAAGTCCCCGATGATCCGCATCCTGCAAGCACCGATGCGGCTATAATTCCCGCCGTGAGTAACGCAAAAATCTTCTTCATAATCTCTTCCTCCTCTATAAATGCCAGTTTATATCTGACTTAGTCCGTCCGGATGCCAGTACTGTTACCCACTCATGCTTCGCATTCGTGGACAGTACCAGGCTCCTCTATCATCTAATTCCCACCAATTATGTATGATTAGTAGGTCTTTGTGATTTCCTAGTAATATATAACTATCTAGGCAGCTTGTCAAGAACTTTTTTCAATGCCTCCTAATCTCCTATAGCACCGCCAATTACAATAAATATAAAACTCATCTCCTATCTTCTAACTAATCCCATTCCATTTCCTTATATACGTATTCCTTAAACCTAAACAGTGTATATAAGGGAATCGACCAAACGTGGGTCTCTCCGTCCAGATTATCGCCAACATTTTTCAAGGACGACTTTATTGCCATTTTCGGTTTGTATCTGCTGCAGAACTGATGCAGGCTCTTGGCCTTGGTATTATCCGCCGATTTTGTTTCAACAGGCACAAGAACGCCTTCATAGTCAGTAATGAAATCCAGTTCCGCATCGGACTTGGCTCTCCAGAAATAACTATCAATACCCATGGATTTTAGCTGACTGTAAACATAATTTTCAGCTATCGCTCCTTTATAGTGAATATAGGCCTCGTTTCCCTCAAGAATCGTCCTATAGTTTAAGTTTGACTTTCTCCTCAAAAGCCCCACATCTGACATATATACCTTAAAGTATGTATAATCAGCCTTTCCGGATAATGGTATCTCCGGAGTCGGTACCATACAAAGTTTGCCGGCAATATCGGCGTTCACGAGCCATTCTAATGCATCTTCAAGATCCTTTGATCTTGCCCCCTGCTTCACATGTGAAAAAATGAACTTATTGTTTTCCCTTGATATCTGTGAGGGAATAGAATCCCATATCATACGGATCTTGATTGCCGTCTCCGGGGTGGTATGCTTTGAGAAATCATCCGCATAATCTCTTAGAATATTATCCTGAATAACTTCAACTTCCCTATAATCATGTGTTTCAGCCCATGTCCTGACGGCCTCCGGCATCCCGCCAACTATATAATAGTTTTTTAAGTACTTCTCAAGAGGAACAGTGTAAAGCTCCGGAATCTCCCTTTCAAGCGGCAGTTTCTTAAGTCCGTCGATATATTTCCCGCCTCCATCAGCCCTCACGAACTCTTCAAAATTCATGGGATGCATATTGATTCTCTCCACCTTGCCTACAGGAAAAGATATTCCCTCATCCTTCAAAGCTACGCCTAATAGCGAACCTGCGGCTATAATATGAAGCTCTGGCATTTCTTCGCAAAAGTATTTCAGTGACTGGATCGCCCTCGGACAGTCCTGTATTTCATCAAACACTACCAATGTTTTCCCCGGCTCGATAGCCTTTCCAAATATAATGCTTCCAAGCTCATCGATTATTCTTTTCGTATCAAAATCATAATCAAATACGGATTGAAGTCCGGCGTTACCATCGAAATTGAAGTAAGCCATATCCTCAAACTCAGTCTCACCGAAATTCTTTATTATATAAGTCTTGCCACATTGACGCACCCCGGTGATCAGCAGGGGCTTTCTCTTGCTTCCAGCTTTATTCTTCCAGACCTTAAACTGTTCTAAAACCAGCCTTTCCATCATATCCGATACCTCAGTAAAGTTTTTTCACAGACAGAATAACATTTTCCGGACGAATATTCAATATCATTCTGCGTTTTCCGGGCGAATAATGCTCGTTATCGTGCATTTATTGGATGTATATTCTCAGCACTTGAATTTGTCTGCATAAGCCGTGAAGAAGATCCCCACACGCAGTTCGTATGGAAGCGCACCTTTAATCTGCTTTACTTTAAGAATCACCTAATGTGGGTGCTTAAATCCACTAACTGATGTCTACCCCAAGGTATTCATGATAAGCGCCATCAGCACCAGATCCTCCGTGCCGTTATTCCTGGTACTGTGACCACAGCCGTCCTTGCAGAGATTCATGTCTCCGGGCTTAAGGATGACTTCTTTCCCATTATCATCCACGGTCGCTTCCCCTGACAGAACATAGTATGCCTCGAATTCTCCGCTGTGCTCATGATAACCTATGGACGCTCCGGGTGGAATGACCACCTTGCTGAACACTCTGCCGTGTCCTTTGGCCTCATCCGGCAGGAGCCAGTCATAAAATATTACCTCGTTGTCCCCGCCCTGCGCATTCTGCACTCTCCGCTCCTTTATTTCCTCACTCCTTCTGACCATATAAGTCCTCCTTGTTTATAAGTTTTCCCTAATTTATCAGCTCTATGATTTTATTCGTGACGCTTGATTCCGTATTTGATCTTATGGTTTCCGTGAAGCATTCCTTTACTTTTTCATGAGCATTTTCCGGAGCGTAGGATCTGACTGCAAAATCTGCCATAGGAATGTCATTCAGATAATCTCCGAATACGATTGTCTCCTTCGGGGATATGCCTAGCTCCCTTTGAAGGGCTTCTATCCCAAGTCCCTTCGATATGCCCTTCTCATATATATCCAGCCATACGAAAGCCGTTACCTGCACGCAGATCCTGTCATTGTCATACTTCTGAAAAAAGGGATAGATATTCTTTTCTATATCGTCGAAATATAAGAGTGCGAATTTGATTATCTGATCGGGTATGCTGTCAAAGCTGCATTCGTGATATTCCGGATAGTATTTTGAAAGCTCCCGCTCCATCTCAAGAGTGATCACGCTCTTATCTTCAACCCATGCCCCCTCTGTCCCGCATGCAACGGCAAGAAGCCCCTCATGCCGCCGCATCTCCTTTATTACATCACTGTATTCCTCATACGGAAGGATGCGGTTGTATATATTCCGCCCGTCCTTAAAAACCCTTGCGCCATTGTCCGTAATAAATGCAATAGAATCAGAGAATGTACCGAACGCCATGCGTGAGCCGATTATCGACCTGCCGCTGGCTGCCGCAAATAAAACCCCTCTTTTTTCCATGGCCTTCAGTACATCAGAAAAGTCATTAGGAAGTTTCCCCTCCCCGTCAAGCAGGCATCCGTCAAGGTCTGATACAGCAAGCCTTATTCCATTACTCCAATTTCTATCTTGCTTCTCTTTATCCTCATACAGTTGCGGCTGAAGGTTATGATATGCTTCTGGATATCTCATTTTTGACCAGTCCAGCTTTTTTGCCATATAAACATACTCAGAATATTCACTTTCTTTTGTACTTTTCCTGTAAGTAGCTATTATACGGATTTTTTCGTCAGTTATCTTTCTTATGTCCTCATTGAGTATGGTATTAGGTGCATAAAGACCTCTCTTTTCATCATAGACGAACCCTATTCCACCCCTTACGCCTCCCACAAGCTTTTCCGTATATAAATATGGTCTTAACCCGTTATAATTTCCCGCCATGTTTGCAGAAATATTAGCCTTTACGCATATAGGCAGCACCTCAAGTTTCAAATCTGTGGTTCCGTCTTTTGCCATATCAAAGTCGTTCAGAGTGAGTCTCTTATCAACACATCGCCTATAAAAGCCGTTTGCAGATATCTCCCTTCCCTTCCTAAACTTCACTCCGGTCATATGAAGAAAATTCCCAACCCCAAATACAGTCTCAATAGCAGTTGTCTTCATTGCACTATTGGCGCATATGAACAAAAGATTCCTGTTCGCCAGATTTTCCTTATATTCCTCTGCACAAGCAAATATGATCCTTAACGCATCTTCCTTCTTCATTTCTGCTCCTAGGAAACAAATTTAAAAGGAGACCACAACACCATAGTGCCATGCGCCTCCTTTAATGACTGATTTTATCGTTGTCCGCCAACCTCAGGCCCATTCGTCCTGCACTTATCAGGTTTTATCGTTGCCTGCCAACCTCAGGCTCATTCGTCCTGCACTTATTTCGGATTAAGAATGTCAGTCACATCAGCGGAATGCCGTCCGCTCTCCTAAAATCATTATAATATTTTTATCCCGTCATAACAAGAGAAATTTAAAATGAGACAGCCTTATTTTTTCACCAAACTCTACGTGCGAAGTTTTAGGGTCGAATGTAACCCGATTTCCGTCCTTTACGCTGCTTACCCTCATAAGCGAATAAAGCACTTTGTCCCATCCGTATACTGACGCAGTAATATCTTCACTCTCAACGCCATTAAGAGGAGCAAGTATGAGAGTATCAAGACCGACTTGAAGCCTCACCTCTTCCAATGCCTGCCTCAATCCGGTGATTTTCGTCGTAATAATAATCAAGTCAGCAAATCCTGTGTCTTCGTCAGGTGCTGTTACATTGTAAAATTCCTGTTTCCCATTGACGATAAGCCCTTCTTCTGCCAGACGTTTCTTACGCTCCCCGCCAGCAATTACCCTAAGATTATCCCCTAGCACAGGCAGTATGCTGTCTGCAAAATATGCGCCTATCGCACCGAGTCCTATGAGTGCTACAGTCTTGATTTTTTTCATGACTTAAATCCTACTACATATACTGTCCATTAAAACGGACTATGTTGTCGAACATTTATTCGCATTCCTGTCTTAATTTATATTTTATCAAATAATAACCTTTTCTGTTGCCACCGTTACGATTGAAAATTTAAAATGAAAAAGGCACAGCAGAGATAAAAATCCATCAATGCTGCGCCCTTAATTATCTTGCGCTGTATTCAGTTAGTATCTATTCGAGTTTCCGCTTATACTTCTTCCCGGATTACGTTTTATAAAATCGTTAATGACTCGATAATTCTGCCTTTAACATTCCGATCAATTCCTTTACAGACACCTTGTTGTCAGTATCATAGCTGTCATTATTGACAGTCAGGCATTTCAAACCCCTGTCAAAAATGGTCTGCGCTACATGATTGTATTCACGATCAAATTCAATAGGGGATTTTGATATCACCGCGCCATTGCCAGTGCTGTGGCCCAACTGAATATAAACTATTCCGTCATGTTCATATACATTCAGCGTTTCGTTTAATCCCAGCAGATGTTCCAATTCCTTTCTGTCTTCAAGTTTTTCCTCGAATTTATTCGAGATATCTGCAAGTTTCATGTGTCGTATTCCTCCCTGATAATACCTAAAATAACTCACTATGGGTTCCTGTTCGGATCAATTCAAGAATAAGCTCTGATTTATTAATCCTGTAGACCAACAGCCAGTCCGGGTATATATGACATTCCCTGACATTCTTGTAATCCTTGGAATCCTGTAAAAGATGATCCCGGTATATAGCAGGAAGAGGCTTTTGCTTAACCAGGTACTTCAGTGCCTCCTTAAAATCCTCTTCGTTGCATCCGTTTTTTATAGCCTTTTTATAATCCTTCTTGAACTGAGCTGTACGCTTTATTTCTTTAATCATTAAGATCCTCCATAAGCTCATCTATGGATGAAAAAGAAGCCATTTCGCCTTGTTCAGCGGCTTTTATCGCCTTTATTGTTACTTCGTTAGGAATATCAGCCGATACGGTAAAGGGGATCCCATTGCTTCGGATGACCTGCTTTAGATATACATTTATAGCTGTTGACATGTCCATTCCTACTTCCTTAAAAACATCATTTGCTGCCTTCTTTACCTTTTCTTCTACTCTTACAGTGATCGTGCTACTCATACCGTACCTCCTTGTATGATTAATGTAACACATTATTTATACATTGTAAATGTGAATAATAATGGCTCTCAATTGTTTTCCAAAATGCTTCTATATACTTTAAGTAGTGCCTCTTGCCTACGGTCATCTTATGTATTTATCCTAAAAGTTCTGCATATATCCGCAGACTCCTCCGAATTTTTGTAGGAGTTTTTGTAGGACTAATCTTCCCTCAAAAATAGAATATACACAGCCGCACATACTGTTGATCAAATAGGGCATTCAAGCCAGTCACCGGCTCGAATGCCCTGTTCTTCATATCCTCTTACGCTATATCTTTCTCCGTGTTATCTCGGAAGCGGATATGGTTCTGTTTTTATTTTATCGAATCAAAGCCGTTCGACAGGTCGTTAATGATATCGTCTATATGCTCCGTTCCGATAGAAAGCCTTATCGTGTTAGGCTTTATGCCCTGATCTAAAAGCTCCTCCTCTGAAAGCTGGGAGTGCGTGGTCGAGGCAGGGTGGATCACAAGGCTCTTCACGTCTGCGACGTTTGCAAGAAGCGAGAAAATCTTCAGATTGTCAATGAATTTCCATGCTTCATCTTTTCCGCCCTTTATGTCAAAGGTGAAAATCGAACCTCCGCCGTTCGGGAAATACTTTTTGTAAAGCTCATGGTCCGGATGCTCTGCAAGCGAAGGGTGATTCACCTTTTCCACCTGCGGATGACTGCTTAAGAACTCCACGACCTTCTTCGTATTCTCCGCATGCCTCTCAAGCCTTAATGAAAGGGTCTCCACTCCCTGCAAAAGAAGGAATGCGTTAAAAGGCGAAATCGTCGCACCGGTATCCCTTAACAAGATAGCCCTGATAAATGTCACGAACGCCGCAGGACCTACCGCATCATAGAAAGAAACTCCGTGGTAGCTCGGATTCGGAGCCGCTATATTCGGATATTTCCCGCTCGCCTTCCAGTCGAACTTGCCCGACTCCACGATGATACCACCAAGCGTGGTGCCATGACCGCCGATGAACTTCGTTGCGGAATGAACCACGATATCCGCCCCATGCTCGATCGGTCTTATCAAATAAGGCGTGCCGAATGTATTGTCAATAACTACAGGAAGCCCGTGCTTATGCGCTATTTCCGAAACCGCATCAATATCCGGTATATCGCTGTTAGGATTGCCGAGCGTCTCAAGGAAGACCGCCCTTGTATCATCCTTTATCGCCGACTCAACCTCTGAAAGATTATGAATATCAACAAAGGTCGTCCTGATACCGTACTGCGGAAGCGTATGAGCCAGAAGGTTATACGTTCCACCATATATCGTCTTCTGTGCCACGATATGCCCGCTGTTTGCTGCAAGAGCCTCAATCGCATAGGTGATAGCCGCGGCTCCCGACGAAAGAGCGAGCGCCGCGCTTCCGCCTTCAAGCGCCGCAAGCCTCTTCTCCAATACGTCCTGCGTGGAGTTCGTGAGCCTCCCGTAAATATTTCCCGCATCCGCAAGCCCGAAGCGATCCGCCGCATGCTTGCTGTTATGGAACACATAAGACGTTGTCTGGTAAATAGGCACCGCCCTCGCATCCGTAGCAGGATCAGCCTGCTCCTGTCCGACGTGCAACTGTAATGTCTCAAACCTGTATTCGCTCATGTCCTTCATCTCCTTTTCCTTAAATAAATTAATTTACCTTCATCACGAATTGAAAATACCATATCACTATATCCCTAGTATGTCAATAGGTTTTATATAATTTATTTTGAATTGTTATCAAGAAAAGATTTTCAAAGTAAATACAGCAAGGTGTACACTTAACCTTGTGCGAAAGCCGTTGCAGTCAAACCTACTTATGATTGATATATTAGCGTAGAAAAAGGAGCCATTCGTTGTGACTCCACAGTTTTACGAAAATAAGTATGATGATTAATTTCAGTTACTAACAGGTTTGGGCTTTTCTATAATACGGCTTGCTTCTCTGAGGCTTATTCTTTCATTCCTTGCGATGCGGGCGAGGTCTTCGTATTCCGCCTTTTCTTTTTGAGTTCCATAGCCTGATGATCTCTTGATATGAACCGTGCCATAAGGTGTTTCAGCAGAGTAAGCTTCCCTCGACAGAATATATCTATGCATTACGCTTTCTCTTATACCTATGGTAGTTGTGTGCTTAAAAATAAGACCTATGATATTCTCTTTATTATCCTCGGTGCAAATAACCCTGATCAAAGTTCCGGGGCGGTTCTTCTTCATTCCTACAGCGACCGTATAAACTTCAAGCGCCCCGCCTTCAAAAAGCTGCTCCGTGGCAAAGCCTGTTTCCTCTGCCGTCATGTCGTCCACGTTGCAGCTCAACATGATAACCGTATCTTCGTCCGTGTCGGTTTCTGCCATAGTCTCCCCCAGCATCATCCTCACGCAGTTCGCCCTTTCAAAGTCCTTCTTCCCCATTCCATAGCCGATAGAAGCGACCGTCATCTTCGGCATATCTGCATATCGGTTAACATAATATTTCAACAATGCCGCTCCCGTAGGCGTAGTAAGCTCTCCATTTATACCATCATTATATATTGGTATCCCTTTCAGAATAAGTGCGGTAGCAGGAGCAGGAACAGGAAGTATCCCATGTGCGCAATGCACCGAGCCGCTCCCGACATTCACAGGACTTGCTGCTATCTCATCTACGGAAAGCTCCTTAAGTAAATAGCATACCGCCACTATATCAGCCACGGCATCCATAGTCCCTACCTCATGGAAATGAATCTCCGACACCGGCACTCCGTGAACCTCACTCTCAGCATCGGCGATCAGCTTATAGACGGCAAGGACATCCTTCTCTACATCAGCAGACAGTCCAAGATCACGTACTATATGTTCTATTCCGTGCATCCCCATATGATGATGTCCGTGATCATGCGAATGCCCATGACCCTCATGCATATGCTCATCTTCTATCTGACCGTTCACTATCACATCCATGTGATATCCGCCTATCCCGCATTTAGAAACCTTAGACAGCCTGTATTCCACGCCGGGAATCCCAAGAGCATTAAGCCTTCCTGCCATCTTCTCTTTATCAGGAAATAAATCCAGCAATGCTGCCGTCAGCATATCGCCGGCAGCTCCCATTCCGCAGTCAATATAAAGCGTCTTCATTCTTTCACCTTTTTTATTTGGCATGAGGTGTCTGCGCTAGCAGACGGAGTCCTGATGCCGTTCTCCGTTTTCATCATTTGCTTTACACTACCCATTCAGAACCAGCCCGGCTCTTTCCATCGCCACTACAATTATAGGAATAAGTATCAGATGCAGTATGATCCCCGGAATGGCGTTCGTTACCCCGCCTGCCACGAACATCGCCACGGTAAAATCCGTCTGCACTATCCCCGCAAGAATAAAACGGGCAAGCCCCCATATAATGCGCCCGCATATCATGGAAATAATAAGATTCACATAGATATACACTGTCTTCTTAGGAAATAAGCTGTATAAAATCCCCGACAGAAACCCGTAAGTCGCAAGCTCAAAAGCCATAGCCACACCGCCCGGAAATAAAGCCGGCATACCGAAGACCACGCTCCTAAGCAGCGGTGCGATAAATCCGACCGCTGCCCCCCAGCCAAAGCCACAGAGCATTCCGCATAAGAACACCGGAATATGCATTGGCGAGATCATCTTCCCTATCTGTGGGATATGCCCTGTAAAGAATGGCAAGACCATACACAAAGCCAGACAGATCGCAGAATAAACAAGCTTGCGAATTTTCCTTGTGTTTTCATTCATAATAATATAAGGTCAAGCCCTCTTAAGCGCAGATCTGACAGTTCCTTTTGGATCGACTATGAGCAGACGCACAAGCCATATGACAAGCCCCAGTGCCACCACCGACAAACCGAGAAACGCATCATTAAGCATATCAGCAGGCGCAGGCGTGAAATACTCTGCACCAGAAGATGCATACTCAAATATCGCATCCACAAACCACATTATAGAGGCTCCCCAGTACATGAAGCAGAGGATTCCAAGCCTCATGCTGTCATCCTTCCGCCCATACCACTTGACAGTGGCAATAACGGCAGCAAACACAGTAATAAGTAAAGTCATTGATCAGTCTCCTTCAGCTTCGTGCATCCGCATGGCTAATTGCCAGCCCTATATCACTTTGCAGTATCAGCCACAGTCTCCGCCGCAGGGCGTTTCACGATAGCATCCGCAGCGACACAGACTATAGCCCACACAGCCGTAACCAAAAGAGCCATGCACACTCCGACAGTCGCCATCTCGCGAAGCATCTCCGCCGTATCGGCAGGACTAGACATTGCCGTCAGGAACGGGAAATACGGCGCAACCTCACCATGCCATATATGCTCGAATAAAAGAAGCACCACTCCGCCCCAGAGCATATAGGTAAGCCATTTAAGCTTCCTGCTCATAGGTATCTTCGCTTCTTCAGCCTCCGCTGTCCCATGCTCCGCAAGATTAAGCTCCTTCTTCTCCTCTGCCTTCTCTATGACGGAAGCCACCACCGCTTCAGCCGCCGGTACTATAAAACAAGCCATTTTTTTATCCTCCTCTTTGATTATTAAATATTAATCCTTAATAGCACTGAAAAGCACTTCGTATTTATATTGGTCGATACCCAGCCCCCTTGTAAGCGAACCGTGCTTCACCCTCAGCACGGAACTTCCTCTTATTTCAACCATGAGACCGGGGTTCTTCATGGCACGGGATATCGTATTATAAAGGGTGTCTACGAATTTCTCGTACACAGCTTTTCTCATCGGGAGCAGGTAATCATGCGCACGGTGTTCAGTCGAAAGTATAGCAATCTCGGCTTCCTGCTCATACCTTATGCCTTCGAACGTACAGATTTCGCTTACAGGCTCTTCGCCCGGCTTACCATTGACCGTCTTAAATCTAATAAGCATAACAACCCCCTTCCTGCTCAAGCTAAATATTCTAAAGTCTTTCCACAATTAATATGCACTTTATCCGCAGATTTGTCAATGAATGCTTTACCACAAACCGGCAAGTCTGCGTTATCATCCCACAGGTCTTCACACTATCGCCGTTGAACAGTAAATACCGCTTACCTCGAAAAATCAGCCGTTCACTACATGGACAGAAACAAACCGCACATAATATCCGATATAATATGATGCTAGGGTCAAAAGGTACAAATCCGATTGTGCTTGCACAAATAGGATTTGGAACTTGTGACCCTAGCATCATATAATGATATCGGGAACAAAAGCCCCCCTTCGTTATTTGTGATACATGTATGTGGTTATAAGCTTTGCCCTCTCACACTGCCCTACCTAAAAATTGCCCCCGTTCCCGTGCCAGGAATAAAATCGGAGGTTTTAGTCATTTAAAAAGGAATAAAATCGGAAGATTATATTGCAAATAAGGAACAAAAACAGAATTCACCCTTTCTATTCCATAACCGAATCTGCTATCAGGCTCTTCCAAGCTTTACCGCAAAATTCCTTAACTCGTCAGGGATATGTATGTTCTGCGGGCACACCTTCTCACAGCTATGGCAGGCAACACAGGATTCGGGCTGCTTGTCGGAAGCTATGGAAGCGAGCGCCATCGGTGCTATGAAATCGCCGGAGCCTGCGACCATTGCTTCATTGTATAGCTTGAGCAGGAAAGGAATATCTATCCCCTTCGGGCAGTGCGATACGCAGTAATGGCAAGCAGTACATGGAACCGTCGTCTTCTTAATCATTTCATCCGCAATATCAAGGACAAGCTGAAACTCCTCATCATTGAGCGCTTCATTCGTCTCATAGGTCTTAATGTTTTCCCTAAGCTGTTTCATATCAGACATTCCTGAAAGCGTCATTGTAACGCCCGGTATCGACTGAAGGAATCTGAAAGCCCATGCAGGCACGCTCTCATTGGGTCTCAAGGCTTTAAGCTTTGCCGTAGCCTCATCTGATAATGTCGCAAGCTGACCTCCACGCACCGGCTCCATAACCCACACAGGTATATTCCACTCGTCAAGCAGCTCTACTTTCCCCTTGGCATTCTGGAAAATATAATCGAAATAGTTAAGCTCTATCTGGCAGAACTCCATATCCTTACCATAAGCATCAAGGAACCTCTTCATGCAGTCAATATCCCCATGAGCAGAAAAGCCAAGGTGCTTGATCCTGCCGTTTTTCTTCTGCTCCAAAAGGTAATCATAAATACCGTATTTCGGATCAAGATAAGCGTCGATATTCATCTCGCAGACATTATGGAAAAGATAGAAATCAAAATATTCCACTCTGCACTTTTTAAGCTGTTCTTCAAATATCTCCTTCACCTTCGGCATATTGGAAAGGTCATATCCGGGGAATTTCGAGGCAAGATAGAATTTATCCCGCGGGTATTCCGCAAGTATTTCCCCTACTACAAGCTCGGAGTTACCCCCATGATAACCATAGGCCGTATCGTAATAATTGATCCCCGAATCCATGCAGCAGGCGATCATCTCCTTTGCGGTTCCCTTATCAATACGGCTGTCGTCTCCGTCAATAACCGGAAGCCTCATATTTCCCATCCCCAAAGCAGACAGCTTGATTCCCTGAAAATCGTTATAAACCATACCTATGCTCCTTCTCTTTGAAATCAGATAATATTTCCTGTTGATTTATTTTCGATATATAATTATAGAGAGGATTTTCAGAAAAGTAAATTCCTGTCATCCGCCATCACTCCGCCTATAACGACTACAGCTCCGGTCAGAAAGGGCCATTTCAGCCTCCATAGGCTATAAAGCTTTTCTGTTTCATCCTTTTTATTTTTAAGCATGTATCTCTGCCTTATATCCAATCCCTCTTGCTGATATGATTTCAAACATATCACAGTCTGCTAATTTATTCCGAAGCCTGTTCACATAGGTCTTTATCGTGTTATAGTCCGACTCCGTGTCATAGCCCCATACCTCATCCATAAGCTGCTGCTTGGTAAATAGCACGCCGGGATAGGAGAGAAGCTTATGCAGGAGCATGAATTCCTTCTCTGTCAGCTCTATCGTGTCTCCCTTCCACTTAGCCGACATGGATTCCTCCGACAGCAGGAAATCACCTATCGCTATCTCCTTCTCGCTCGATATCTTCGCCCGCCTGAGTATCGCCTCTATCTGCCTTGCACAAAGATAATCAGACGCTTTTATTGAATAAATGATCACCTGATCTGCTTAGAACCATGATAGCCGCCACCAGCAGAACTGCCTCGACTATGATCGCGATCCACGGAGACAGCATGAATCCTGCTATCAGGTATCCAATCGCACATACGACTGCAGCTAACGTAGCATAAGGAAGCTGTGTCTCTACATGCCTTATGTGCTTGCAGTCTGCTCCTGTGGACGCAAGGATCGTCGTATCAGAAATGGGAGAGCAATGGTCGCCGTATACCGAGCCCGCAAGAGTTGCTCCAAGCGCGGGGATCAAAAGCGCAGCCGCTCCGTCCGCCTCGCATATCATCGTGACTATAGGGATAAGCATACCGAAGGTTCCCCATGAGGTCCCCATTGAAAAGCTCATAAGCGCGGCTATCACAAAGATCAGAAACGGCAAAAATCCAAGAGGCAGGCCCGAACTGCCAACGAACCCCGAAATAAATACCCCCGTACCTATGAGCTGCCTGCACACGCCGCCAAGCGTCCATGAAAGGATCAGGATAAGCATGGGCGGTACAATATTTCCTATGCCGTTTACGATGCAATCTATGAATTCTTTGGGCTTCATAAGCTTCCTTGGAATATATAAAAGCAGTGCCGTGATAAGCCCCGCAAATGCACCAAGAGAAAGCCCCGCCGTTGGATTATACCCTATTGCCTCGGAAAAGCTCACGCCTTTAAAAAAGCCTCCCACATAAGCCATGCCAAGTATAGCGCATATAATGAGCACAAGTATGGGAAGTACAAGATCTATAACTTTTCCATTGGTTTTTTCATGTTCAGATAGTTTTTTATCATCGTCAGAATTCTCTTCCAAAGCCCTCTCCTCAGCCTTTTTCATTGGTCCGAAGTCCCTTCCCGTAAAGGATATGACAAATACCATAAGGATCGTCATGAGAGCATAAAAGTTATAAGGGATCGTCGAGAGAAAAGCATGAAAACCATTGGTCTCACTGACCTCGCTGGCAACCGCAACCGCCCAGCTTGAAACCGGAGCGATTATACATACAGGCGCAGCCGTAGCGTCAATAATATATGCCAGCTTCTCCCTTGATATGCGAAGCCTGTCAGTGATCGGACGCATAACGGTTCCTACGGTGAGACAGTTGAAGCCGTCATCAATGAATATCAATATTCCCAAAAGAGAAGTCGCAAAGGCAGCCGCCCTCTTATTTTTTATCCTCTTTCCCGCCCACTGTCCGTAGGCAAGGCTTCCGCCCGATCTCGACACGAGCATGACGACAGCCCATAGAAGGGCAAGGAATATGATCATATATGCATTATCGGCTATCTTTGAACTCATCATGTCAAAGGTAAGCGCTGACGCTGAGATGATCGAACCGCCGGTACTGAAGCTGTAGATCAGCATTCCCGAGAAAATCCCGATAAATAAAGACGAATAGACCTCTTTGGTTATCAGCGCAAGCACTATCGCTATAAGCGGCGGCAATATAGAAAGCCACCCTGTTTCAATCATAGTAAATTCCATAAGATAATCTCTCCGTCATTCCATATCTTTATCTTTTATCTGTATTCCGGATATCAGGAAAATATTCGCCTCAATCCGTTTTATGTCAGCTAATTTTATGCCCTTTTGTTAAACGTAGTGTATCTATTCAGAACCCTTGGGTTCTTCATAGATACGGGCATCTGGCTCATTAAAATTTGCCCTATGGGCAAGGAGCCAGATGCTGACAGCCCAATGTTTTCGTACGCAATCCGCGACAAGCGCGTATTGCTGTTCTGAACAGTTACAACGTAGTATTCTATAAATATACTCCATACGGCGAATATTTCAATTAAGACTTAGGATAGTTTCTTCTCATCATGAGAATTTTAGATCAAATTCTCTCATTTTATGAAAGATAAGGCTTCAAAGGCTCCGGCAGTGATTTTTCAAACACTTCCGCAAGCTCCACCGCAGCAGCCTCATACCTTCCAAGCACCCATTCGCATGTCAGGCTTACAGTTCCGAAGCAATAAAGTCTTATATACATACGAGTTGCCTCGACGAGAACTTCCTCACCGCTGACTTTAAGGATATGCTTTTCCAAAGCATTGAAGTTGATCTCATTCATATACAGGATGAACGCATCGTGGCCTGATGTATGAAGCATAAGATTAGCGAGATAATTCTTTCCTCTCTCATAATAATCAGCAGCGTCTGAAAGCGACTGTCTCCACGTATATCCATTATCATCGATACGATCCATGATCTCCTCGATGCCCCTTGCATAATCCCATGCAATAAGATCGTATTTGTCCTTAAATTGCCGGTAAAAGGTTGCCTGCGAATATCCGCAGTTATCCGTTATTTCTTTTATAGTGATCTTATCTATATCCTTCTTTTCCGCCAGTTCCTTAAAGGACTCTGCGAGGATATCTTTTGCTGTCTGTCTCTTTACCATGAAGCCGCATCCTTCGCTATATACGGATTGCTAAAATATAGTGGTTAGGTTTATTTATTATACTTCATAATCATCTTTTTGTCTTTGCTCAATTTTTTATTGACATCCAATATCCATTAGAGTATCCGAAATGGAATGCCCTGATACATATTGCCGAACTGCATTCGTTGTGAATGTTGATCCACATAGACATCAGATGTTAGATGTCAATCGTTCCATAGCACTTGTTAACGTCGCTCTGGGGCAGGCGACATTGAAGCGCTGGAATCCCTCGCCAGACTCTCCGAAAATATAACCGGCATCAAGCCAGAGCTTTGCTTTATTTCTTATCAACTCTTCAAGATCTCTCTTCTTAAGCCCTAATCCCATGAAGTCAACCCACGGCAGATATGTCCCCTCGGGATGCGTCATGCGAAGCCTCGGAACCCGCTCCTTTATATAGTTCTCCATATAAGTCACATTACCGTAAATATAAGCCACCAGCGAATCAACCCATTCATCGCATTCTGTATATGCAGCCTTCATTGCAGCAAGTCCGGTAACAGGCACCTCGGCGTAGCCCATTCCCGATGTCGTGCTGCGTATCTTATTCCTTATTTCCTTGTCATGCGCTATGACCTCTGCGATCTGAAGACCGGCAATATTGAAGGTCTTTGAAGGAGAAGTGAAGGTAACTGAACCCCGCTCAAATTCAGGGGATATCGCCGCGAAAGGTATGTGTTTATTATCCTCATATACAAAATCCGCATGTATCTCATCGGCAAATACGATGACGCCATGCCTTAAGCATATTTCGCCAAGTTTTGTTAGCTCCTCTAAAGTCCACACCCTTCCGACAGGATTGTGCGGAGAGCATAGAATATACGCCTTTACATCATTATTCTTTATCTGCTTCTCAAAGGAATCAAAATCTATCTCATAATGCCCCTTTTCGTCGTGAAAAAGCACGTTACGGACGAGCCTTCTTTTCGTGTCTTTAACAAGCGACGAAAACGGATAATACACAGGCTCCGATATCATGACGGCGTTATTTAGCTCCGTGCATGCAAGCACCGCCATGGTCAATGCAAAGACCACCCCCGGAGCAAATAAGATTTCGTCAGGATCAGGCCTGTATCCATGTCTTCTATAAAGCCATTCCGAAACTATTTCCCTGTCTTCCCGCTTATCCTGAGTATACCCGAAGAAGCCCCTTTCCGCTGCCTCATGCAAAGCCTTGATGATAGCGTCGGGAGCCTTGAAGTCCATGTCCGCAACCCATAACGGTATCTCGTCCTCGCTATGGTGGCGCTCCTTCGCAAAGTCCCATTTGAGCGAATTAGTCCCTCGCCTGTCATATACCTTATCAAAATCATATCCCATATCAGATCTCCCTTTATTTCAGACCAAATCCTACTTTTTAGCCGCTATCTTAAATACCCTTTCTATCTCCCCTATCAGATCCTCCGCTCCCTCTATGCCTACGGAAAGTCTTAAAAGCCTGTCATTTATGCCGTTCTTATCAAGCAGCTCCTTTGGCACAGCAGCATGCGTCTGGGTTATAGGGTAGGTTATAAGCGTCTCTGTCCCGCCGAGGCTCTCCGCAAAATAAAAGAGCTCCACGTTATTAAGCACCGATACCGCAAAATCCTTTGATCTTACTTCAAAGGAGATCATGGAACCGCCATAGAGATCAGCATCGACTATGATATGATCTCCGGGCTCAAAAAGGTTCATCACAGCGCTTATCGCTGCCATACCGCTTGAAAATGCTATCGCATGCTCCGCATTCTCAAGTCCTGCCATCACGCTTTCAAGCTGGCTTCTCGTAGGGTTGGACTGCCTCGTGTAATCAAAACCGCTCTCTTCCCCAAGCCTGCTCCTTGAAAAAGTTGCGGTCTGGTATATAGGAAAACTGATAGCATGATACTGATCCTGTATGCTAAGATCCATGCCCTGACACTTTGTTTCAAAACTAACGTCCCATTTCACGCTGCACCGCCCCCATCAAATATTCACCTACTCTCTGCTTGAAATTTATGCATTGTTTAATTCCTATTATCTCGGTAGGTATAATATGTTTATAAAATGATAATACTCCCACGGATATGTGATGTCAATAAGAATTTGAATTCAATTATTTGGGCGAAAAATTTTCAATGATCCATAATGATTTGAAATACCTTCTGATTTTTATATCGTCATGAATTATATAATATACCTATTTATCAACCATTTGTTGTGACAGAGCCTCTTGCATTGTTCTATCATAAGCACAGCAATAATGGAATTAAATAGAATCAGTCAGACCTTTTTAGTCGGGAGGATCACTTTCTCCGCAGAGTGCGGAGCAGGCTTTTCGGAAGATCATGCGCCATGCTTTTGGCTTCGGGGCTCATATTCGACATCTTTGTTATTATGCTCTGGATGCCCTTCTTATCTATGTTGTTCAAGTCTTTTAGATGCATATACCCTCCGGCAGCGAAGGCATCGAAAAGATCTGTCACGAAGCGTTTCCTCGTCATCATATCGGCATTTTCTATCCACCTGTCGATTCCGGCGTTTAGCCACTCTGCGGCAGGATCGTATCTGTCAGAACATGAAAGCTCCCCATACTCTATGCCCCATCTTGAAAGGTCATGCTGCATCATGCCGGGAGCGTTGCTTTTTACAATCCTCGTATCCGAAATGTCAGTATCAAACAGGCTCCCTATCACGGAAAATTCCGGTCTTATATTCGTAGTCCTGTCCGCAATATGCGACATGTCAATCCCCGGCAATACCTCCTTGCAAAGCCCCGGTCCGTCAAGAATATACACATGCTCCACTCTCTGCCATAACTCATCAGGAAGCAAGGACGCAGCGTAGAGGGCGAGATTGCCTCCCTTTGAATGTCCTCCAATATAATACCTTCGCCCGATCCCGCTACCGGAGTCTTTATCTGCTTCTATATGTCGCCTCGCATAATCATAAGCAAGCTTCTGTCCCGGTATCATCCTATAGGCGAGCATGAAGTCCTCCTTCCAACCGGGAAGCGAATCGTCCGTGCCCCTGTAAGCAATGAATGAAGTATGATTATCCAGATCCACAGTCATAGCGGAAAACTGTGTGGCTTCATCTGTATCGAATATCTCAACATAATCCGATATATATAAATCCCCGAATCTTTTTGATGCCGCAGCTGCGTCTATTATCGGCGACTCACCGAATCCGCCGCTGACTGAAAGTATATTGTAGCCTCCGTCCCTCGCCTTGATACGCTTGCAGATCTCACGCAGCTTCATCGGCTTCATGCGTTCACGGGCAATATCTTCAGCTATGTCCGCACTCCTCTTTGAACCCACGCCCTTATCCGTCTTTATTCCATGCGACATATCAAGGT
Source organism: Lachnospiraceae bacterium (assembly GCA_017455525.1). Classification (GTDB taxonomy): domain Bacteria; phylum Bacillota; class Clostridia; order Lachnospirales; family Lachnospiraceae; genus NK4A144. The sequence goes on along the minus strand of JAFTAP010000069.1, from coordinate 17,212 downwards.
ACGCAAGATAGCATATTATCAAAGCGTCCACATCATTAAAAGATCTGTAGGAAAAGCGCTCATCGCCTCTCCATCTTATATAGTCATATATCGTATCCATCCTATCAGCAGCCTTTTCTTTCTCCTCCATTTCCTTTAACTCATACTTATCTTGTGCATCCGGAAGTGGAATCTTATCTTACTAGTTCCGCAAGCTTCGAAACCGCATCTTCGTATCCCGTAAATACTATCCCATTCAGCCCAAGATTTTCGGCGCTGAGTACATTTTCTTCCGTATCATCTATAAACACGCATTCTTCCGCTTTCAGGTTGTACCGTCTTAGCAATGTCTTATATATCTCCGGATCCGGCTTTACAATGCCTTCCCTGAATGAAAAAACACAACCGTCAAATTCCTCTATAAATGAAATGCAATCGTAACACTGTTCATATCCGGCAGGTGTAAAATTGGTAATGCAATACAGCTTATACCCGGCTTCTTTCAACTCACCTATCCAGCCCTCCGTATAGTCATATTTTCCCATGATTCCCGAACACGAATCATAGGCTTTATGCAGTTCATCCGCTATAGCGGGATCCATGCTGATAAAGGCGTCCATTGCTTCCTCATACGTGAGCTTTCCTTTTTCATATTCAGTCCAATAAGGTGTCATTGCGGAAGCCTTGATTATCCTTTTTATCATGGCCCCATCGAAACCTTTTTCCGCAAGGTACTCCTTAAATCTGAACGGCGCCAGAACATTACTTATATCAAAAACTATATTCTTTATCATTTTGTCTTCCCTGCTCCTTGTTTTGTTATTATTTATTACTCTTTTTGTTCAAGCACACGGATAGGCAACTCATTATTCCAAAGCTGTCTTATTTCGTCCGAAGAAATTTTTTACCGGTTCCTTAACCTTTTCGTCCATGCTCTGTTTCACAATATTTTTTAAGATGTTCAAGGCCTCGGCATATGATTTCTTGCGGAGTTCCTTCCTTGTCAATGATACGTCAGCATTCAAGAGATAATTCTTTGTTATGGCTGCAATCCGGAGTGTTGTGAGGGCGTTTACCGCTCCCTGCGCTGCAGATGCCGCTAAGATTCCAAGTGCCTTTCCAAGCGCTCCTTCCGTGACCATAGGTATCAGCTCTTCTATATCCATATCTTCAAGGCTTCCGGCCAGCAGTGTCATGGAAAGCACTCTGGTATAAATACGCAATACCTGTGCATTGCTCGGTCTGAACCCGCATATCTCCACAATCCTTTTAATAAGCGAGAAGTTTGCTGATGCCATGCCGAGCATGTCATATACAGAATTTTGCGACACTGCGGTAATTATAAAAATCTTTTTTGCGATATCGTATATCTCGCTGTTAAGTTCAGGGGTAATCTTACGATCAAAAAACTCTATTAACTTATCATCCGTACTGTCTTCGAGTGCAAGAAACCCCTTCACCTCTTCCTGCTCCTCAGGAGTCAGATCCACGTTTTCAAGAAGATTCTTAACCAGCCTTTTACACCACTTCTGCCTTGCCGTGCCATCTGCGTTATGGAGTTTTTCAAGTGAAAATATCGGTGCAAAGAAAACGCCCACAAGCGGGTAGATGATACCGACGATCACCACCACCGCTATCAGTACATAGAACAGGATCTCAATAGCTATATGGACATTTCCCAGCCTCTCGCCAATCTCAAGTGCGTTGCTTATAAGCCCCATTACCACGAGGATCATGAGCGATATGAATAACACTATAGACCATGAGTTTATCTTTTTATTCTTCCTCATTCCGTATTCCTCTGATCATATAGTTTTCATCCGTACAGATCTTATTCTATCACATCCGTATCAGAGACTGAAATGCCACTTGATATATTATTTACAACCGTAATCGGACGCATAACAGTCTCACCGCCGATTCGTCCGCTGCGCATCAGTGACATATGGCGCTTAAGCCGGAATTTATCAGTTCCTTATATACTTTTCATCCGATGTGTAATTATCGCTCACAAAACGTTCCACAGTCATGTGAAGATCGTACTTATCGCGAAGCTCGGCAAGCTGTTTCATCATTGGAGAAACATGATGAGCATCTATAGCGGCTTGATCACGCCACGAATCAATGAGCAATACCGTTTCCGGATCATTAATAGGCTGAAAGTATTCATATCGGAGATTTCCCTCTTCTGCCCGAATAGCATCCGCAATACCTGACGATTCCATTTCTTCGGCAAATGCGCGAGCGTTTCCGTTTATACCCTTATAATATAGATTGACCGTTATCATATGATTCCTTTCGTCATTTGTATTCTTTCAGCATTCTCTATTTTTTACGAACTCATATACCTTTTCTGACCAGCTCCAGATGTCTTTACAATCATTATCTAAATAGAATGTCCTACTCTCCAGCTCATATGGAATGATTGCTTCAAACGCTTTTCTTTCCGCAGATGGAATTATAATTGTATCTACCCAGTCTGATAGTATTACTTCTTCCTCAATCTTTAGCGGTAATACGCCCTCAAATGTTGCATTTGGATGGCTAACGATCTTATCATACTTAAAGAAAAACCTTACTCCCGGCGTGAAATCTACGCTTAAATCCGCCTCGGTAGGAAATCGTCTCATTTTTCTCTCCATGACTAATCTGTCTCCAGCCTGGCAATTTCCCCAAGCAAACATTACATAATCAAAATAATCCTCCGGGTCATTAGCAGCATTTCTATCCTCGGCTTTTAGCACTGAAGCAGATACTCCTCTCCATTTAGTAGGAGCTTGGAGCGAACCACATTTAAAAATATTAACTGCATTTTCAACAGGAGCAGTATGACAAACATAATCCGTCATACATCCTTTATACTTAGGGCAAGCTACACACTCTGTTATTTTTTTCGGAACATTTACACGTTTACCAGATTCATATGTTTTCTTATATTCTTCAATCGCTTTTAAAATGCTATGATCAGCCTCTATAAAACAGTCCCTACCATTTTGTTTTTCATAATGTTCAAAATCTAATACCGTTTGGATTTCCCATTCTGTAATGACAGGATAATATGCAAGTTTTTTATAAAAGACTCCATCCCAACATTCAGTACAATCAAATTCGCCTATTTTAATCAACATGTTTAATCCACATCACTACTATTTCACAAGCCATGAACCTATTTTCTTAGATCCGATCCTTTCAATCAAACCCTCGTCCAATAATTCCTTCATTAGCATTTGTACTGTTCTTCTGGACTTATCCATCATTTCTGACAACTCAACCTGTGTTAATGACGGATTTTCCTTAAGAAGTAGCAATATATATTCACGGTCAGTCATCTGGCTTTTCTGCGCTTTATTTTGCGCTTTATCATAAGCATGGTTCAAATTCCAAAGCGTAAGGAAGAAATTATAACCATCCGTATAAAACACAGGCTTTAGTTCTTCCTTATATCGTTCCTCTGCCTCATATGCGTCAAGAATTTTCTTAAATCCACTTCCCCTTCGCTCCATAAGCCTCATTCTTCCAAAAACATCTGCAAGAATCGGATTTCGTAGTTTTGACGGTACATGCCTTATATCCTGCAACTGAACCTCTGAACCATCAAACATTCCTCCGGTCATTTCAAATCTCATCACAGCAAATGACGAGCCAAACGTATTACTTTGCCTTCATTTGCTCATCCGCCCATTGATAAAGGGTATCAAGTGCCGGAATCAGGGTTTTTCCTTTATCGGTTAGTGAATATTCTACAGTCGGCGGTATTGTACTGTACTGCTTTCGCTTTATCAAACCATCCCGTTCTAATTCACGAAGATCCTTGGTCAGCATTGTAGCGGTAATGCCGACTACTTTTCTTTGTAACTCATTATAGCGGATCACTTCCTTGTCGGCGATATACCAGAGGATTGGCAGCTTCCACTTTTGTCCGATTATTTCCATGGCAAAGAGGATCGGACAATCGGTTTCATAGATATTTTCATTCTTAGGCAATAAAGTTTTTTTCATCTGAAATCCCTTATTTTATCGCAATACTATATAAAATGTTGCGACAAAGAATATTCTGCATACTTGTTTTCTTGTCGCAGATAATCATAATGTAGTTTAGTGGATTTGTAAAGGAGAATTTCAAGATGGACAATCAGATAATGCAGGATCTTGTTGGAAAAAGTAAAACGAAAAAGGTATTTGAAGAAGTTAGCGTAAACAGACTGAAGCTAAAAAACAGGTTGGTGCGCTCGGCGACATGGGAGGGACTGGGAATGCCTGACGGGAGTCTTCCGGAGGAAGTATTTGAGATATATGAGGAGCTGGCGAAAGGCGGTGTCGGTGCAATCATTACAGGATTTACCAGTGTTTCTGCGGATGACTTTTATTTTAACGGGATGATGCGTCTTTGCAGCGACGATCTGATCCCACAGTATAAGCGTCTGACAGATATTATCCATAAGCAGAATTGTCCGGTAATCGCCCAGCTTGCGCTCGGAGCATATTACCGTGTATGTGAGGGGGAGGCGTACAGACAGATAGAACCCGATGGAATGACGGCAGATGAAATCAGGCAGGTGGTCGGGATATTCGGGGAGGCCGCGAGACGTGCGAAGGATGCCGGATTTGATGGCGTCCAGATCCATGCGGCGCATTTCTTCTTCCTAAGTCGCTTCATATCTCCGGCTGTGAATCACAGGAATGATGTATACGGCGGAAGCACGGAAAACAGAAGCAGGATACTGACCGAGGCTTTACAGGAGATAAGAAGAAACGCTCCGGGACTTCATGTGACAGTAAAGATCAATTCAAGCGACTTTACACACGGTGGACTTACTTCTGAGGAAAGCCTTAAGATATGCCGGATGCTTGCTGATGTGGGAATAGACTCCATTGAAGTGAGCGGCAACGGAACGAGTGTGGGAGGCATCAGAGCGCATGTAAACGAGGCATACTTTAAGGAGTTTGCTGCAAGGCTGGCTGAGACAGTATCGGTTCCCGTTATCCTTGTGGGCGGGCTGCGTAGCGTTGAGGAGATGGAATCTGTACTTAATGATACAAAGATTGAACTCTTATCCTTATCGAGACCGCTCCTTCGAGAGCCTGATCTGCCGCTTAAGCTGGAATCGGGGGAAAGCACAGAATCACAGTGTGTATCATGTAATGCCTGCTATTCATCAAGAGCACATAAATGTGTATTTAGGAGGTAAGCGTCATGGCGATGGAAAGACTTGATGTGGCGACGAAGCGCGGAGTCGTACTAAACGGCGTGATTTTCTCAGGTGGCAGAACGGATACTGTGGTCATTGCGATCACGGGTATTCACGGAAATTTTTATTCCAATCCTTTTTATTATAATATCGGTGATACTTTGAATGCGGGCGGGATTGATTTCATCAATGCGCAGACTAATGATGCATTCGGACAGATACCGACAGTCAATGTAAATACAGACAAAGAAGAAATAATAGGTTCGTGGAATGAGCGTTTTTCCTATACTGATGAAGATATTGACGCATATTTAAGCTATGCTAAAAAAGCCGGCTACAAGCATATCTATCTGGCGGGGCATTCCCTTGGTGCAAACAAGGTAATCTACTATCTCTCACGGCACCGTGACAGAAGGGTGGAGCATTTTCTCTTCCTTTCTCCGGCGAATCTGTCTTATATGATGTCCGGCGTAACGAAAAGGGAAGCGGAAATTATAAAGAGGCAGGTGGAAAATGGTGACGGAGATAAAATGCTGCCGTTTCCTTTTATGGGCTGGGTAGAGTGTATTGCGAATACGGCTTATGATTGGTATTTCAGCGGTCTGCTCAATAATGTGCATACGGACAAAAACGGTGATTTCTCACAGGCGGAGAAGATCACGCACAGCGGAGCGCTGATCGTAGGAACCTATGATAATTTTACGGACGGCGATCCGGCGGAGTTCCTTCGCAACCTGAATCGTCATCTGCCGACAGCAAGGGAAAATAAGCTAATCTTTATTGAAAAAACAGGGCATACCTATCAGGGGAAACATCAGGAGATTGCTGACGATATCCTGCACATTGTTAAGGAATGGAAAAACGAAGAACAGCCAAAGGTTCAAATTGGGGTATGGGAGGATATAGACGAATGCCGTTCATTACTGCAAGGGTGAATGTACCCGTAAAAAAAGAACAGGAGCTTATGATCAAATCCCGGCTTGGAAAAGCGATTGAGGCGGTTCCGGGTAAGAGCGAGGAATATCTTTTATGCAATATTGAGGATAATCGCCATATGTATCTGCGTGGAAACGGCGATACTCCCATTGCTTACATTGAAGCTGCCATATGGGGCAATGAAGGACATCTTGGGTATGACCGTTTTACTGCCGAGGCGACATTGATCTTTTCGGAGATATTAAATATTGCACCGGATCACGTGTATATCAGATATAGTGATATACCGGACTGGGGGGTCGGAGGGATAAATTTTGACAGGAACAGCTACGCATAAGGTCATACTTACAACCTTTACCGATCCGATGATGGGATTATCCTATGAAAGCGAGCCGGTATTTCGGAGACTGGAAACGCATTTCGGGGATAGTATAGAATTTCGCTGCTGTATGTCACTGCTCGTCCGGGATGTCCATGATTTTATGCTGCCGAGAGAACTTAAGATGAGCAAAAAAGAAGGCGTTGAAGCTTACTGCAAACGGCTTGCGGGAATCTATGAGGATGAAGAAGCAATAAGCGGTATGCCGATCTGCATGGAGAATTTCCGCTTATTTGACGAGGAGCATACCACATCGCTTCCGCTTGATCTTGCCTTTAAGACAATAGAGTTAATTGCGCCCGATAAAGCAGAATTTTTTCTTTATTTGCTTCGTTATGCGACGATCGTTGATACAAGACCGACGACACATTTTGACGAGATAATGAAGGTGGTGCAGAGCATCGGAATAGATGAGACTGAATTTGAGGAAAAATACAGAAACGGTGAGGCAGAGGAAGCATTAAACATAGACCTTTCTTTGACACGGAAGCTTAATATATACTCTCTTCCGGCTTATCTGCTGCAGTATGGTGACAGGGGGATTCTGATCAATGCTTTGATTGGATATCATGATTTTGAGAAGGCGATTTTTGAACTTACGGAAGGTAAGGTGCTGCCGCAGAAACCGGTTGCTTCAGAGGCTGTAATTGCTGATTTTATAAGTAAACGAAACCTTATATGCAGTGTGGAATTAAGAGAAGCATTTGATATACAGGATATTGAAATATTGGATGAAATTCTTGATCACCTGATAAATAATGGGAGGATAAAGCGTTATCCTGTCAAAAATGAGTATTTTATCATCGCGGTTTAAGGCAGTAAACGATAATGAAGGAGGGAATCTGACGATGGAGTACAGGGAAGTAATCCGCAAATATCCCGATATTATCAGAAAGCATTTTCCGGTAACAGAGGAAAAAGACATTGTTATGGGGATTGCGCTTGGATATGAGGATAAGGAGGCGAGAATCAATCAGTACCGTTCTAAAAGGGTTTCCTTAGACAGCTTTTTGATGGCAAAAACTTAACGAGTAAAATTCATCGCCCAGACTGCTCACACTACTTATCCCTGCGGTTTGCTATATCCCAAAATCTGCCTTCCGATAAGTGCTAACAGCCCTTTTACCATCACTTTATCAGAATTCAAGTCACATGCGATAATATGCCAATCATTGATCAAGCACATCAATGACATTATTCAGCTGCTCACTCTTCTTTGCGTAAACTGAGATAACTATGGCACCGATACCAACCGCTATGCCGACCATACCAATAGCGATATCACCCCAAGGAAAATCTTCATCATATCCCTCGATGTATCTCTCTGACAGATCATCAGGATTATAGAAGACACGGAGCTCATCTCCCTTTTTATTTCCTCTGTTTCCTCTCGTCACATGCCATATCTCACCTTCGCCGGGAAGCTCATAATATATCCATACTGTGCTGCCCTCGACCTTTGTGACTTCCCCCACGACGAATTCTGTGCAGTTTTTCTCCTCGGAAATTCTTTCATAAGGCGCAACAATAGCCAGCATTATGCCATTAAAGAGCATAAATATCCCGAATATACGGATCGCCATAGCCCTGATTTTATTATACTTTGATCTTTCCATAGTACGTTATCTCCACAAAGCTACTCTTGATATCTTAAATCATCTCTCACAAAATGTGTCCATGCGTGATTTTCTTTTTCCGGCATACCATACTCAGCTTTTCCAAGAGCTATGCTTTTCATCAGGAAAGTCATATTTCTTGCAAGAACACGCATATTGTAGAGACCCTCCGCATCATATGCAGCCTCGCCGGGTTCCCTGCCATGTACGCTGTTCCAATATTCGGCAGAGGCCACAGGCATACCTGATATGGTGAAATACTTATTTAATTCATCAAATGTTGCAGACAAGCCTCCACGCCTTGCCACAACAACAGAAGCCCCTACCTTCATGGTCTTATCAAAGCTTGTGCTGTAGAAGAGTCTGTCCAGAAATGCTATAAGAGTAGCGTTTGCAGATGCATAGTACACCGGGCTTGCAATTACAAGCCCGTCAGCCGCCTCAAACAGCGGTGCAGCCTTATTAACCGCATCGTCAAATACGCACCTTCCCTTCTGCGCACAGGAATTACAAGCTATACAGCCTCTTATATCCTGATTACCAATATTCAATATCTCTGTCTCTATACTTTTTCTTTCAAATACCCTTATCATCTCATCAAGAGCTATGGAAGTATTGCCCTTAATTCTTGGCGAAGCGTTTACCATAAGTACATTCATAATGATTGCATCCTCCTTTTAATAAAATCCCGATTTTGCTTACTATCATATCATTACAATATCCATATACATAAAAATCGCCTCATCTGCTCTGCCTAAATAAATCATCCAATGTTAATACATTAGTAAATATTCCACTATATTCATTCTTTGTAATCCCATTTGTCGTGATAAGTGTACTATGAACAACCATTTTCCGTGAAACGGCTTTCGCTAATACTTCCTGTCTGTGCATCAAAGTCTTATAATAAGCTTTAGTCACCACAAAATCTTCTGAATAGAATTTTATCTCACACATATTTATAACATTGTCATTTCTGCCCAGAATCAAGTCTATCTGCATGCCTTCCTCGTCATCATCTCTTTTTGACCACGCCGAATTTGTCGTTATAACTCCGGATATCCCAAGCGCATCTTTTATTTGATCGACATGGTTAAAGCATACATTTTCAAATGCGAATCCCCGCCATATTACGACCGACTGTTCCGTTGTGTTCTGCTGCCAGAATTTCGGATTATTATTCGGCTGAAGATTAATAAAGCGCAGATAGAATATACAAAATGGATCTATTAGCTTATAATGCTCTTCTCGCTTCTTAAACCCAAATGGAACATACTTTATTATAAAATCACTTGCAATCAGTGCATTGAGATTTCCGGACAACCGTCCCCCATCAGTGATTTTTAACTTTTCCGTTATCTCACGTCTTGTAAATCCTGCATTTCGTGTATATAACAAACGTACTATGGATTTAACCGCCTCTGGACTTACAAATACTGAATCAAAGAGCCTGTCAAATTCATTTAACAGCTTCGGCTTTTTTGCGAAAAACACCTGATCAACGTTCTGTGCAAAACTTTTTTCTCCATCCATATACCCCATGTAATATGGTATACCGCCGAAAACCATATAGCTCTGTACTATATCATACCTTGAAAATAACACATTATTCTCTTTATAGAATTCCTCACATTCATGTAACGTGAATGGCGAAAGCTTTATCTCATAAGTCACCCTATCATATAAACCGCCATGATTGTTTATAAGCTTATCCAATATCCACGAGTTTGCGCTTCCACACACAATAACCATAAGGTTTTTCCTGTGACAGCCCCAATTGTTCCAAAAGCCTTCAAATGCCCTTATAAAGCCGGACTGTGGTGTGTCTAGCCAAGGCAATTCATCCAAAAAAACAACCTGTCTTGATCCGTCATCTATATCTTGCAGGTGCTTTTCTAATAAAAAAAACGCTTCCAGCCAGCTTTTAGGTTTTTCTGTTTTTTCCATCCCATGAAATAAAAGCGAATTATAAAAATGTTCAAGCTGTGCCTGAAGCAGTCCCTTGGCTTCTTCATCCGCAGGTGACAGAGCCGCATGACGAAATGTTAATCTGCCCGAAAATGTTTCATCTACCAGGTATGTCTTGCCCACCCGGCGTCTTCCATATATGGCTACAAGTTCAGCCTTGTTTTTATTATATAGCTTGTTTAATTCTTTGACTTCTTGTTCTCTTCCAATCACGCTAAACCTCTACCGCTATATCCACACGGCGGTAAAGTATGCAAAGTACTATTTCACCGCCGTTTTGTTTAATGGTATATTAGCATGCGTTCGTGCGGCGGTCAAGTAATATTTTTACGCTTTCACCGCCGCTTTGTTTCTATGAGTTGTTAATCTCTATATATTCCATTTTTTCTCTTATCACCTAAACAAATCCCGATTTTTCGACTTAATTGCGGAATTTAATTCCGCAATTAAGTACAAATAAAAAAGACCTGTGAGTGTTCAAAGATTCGAGCGATGCCGTGCGTTCTCTGTCCGGAAGTCTTTGCTGTCTGTATACTTATCCAAGCGCGACATCAAGTATCATCATGAGCACGAATCCGAAGGAGAATGCGATAGTACCGGCGTTGGAGTGCTCTCCCTCGGACATTTCGGGGATCAGCTCCTCGACTACTACATAGAACATTGCCCCGGCGGCAAATGCAAGCAGATAGGGCAGGACAGGAACTACGGCACTTGCCGCGAGTATCGTAATTACGGCAGCAACCGGCTCAACCGCTCCTGATAAAACGCCATACCAGAAGGTCTTATTCTTCGGCATCCCTTCTGCCAATAAAGGCATGGAAACGATCGCTCCTTCGGGAAAATTCTGGATTGCGATTCCAAGCGCAAGCGCTAAAGCAGCAGTCCGTGAAACACCCGCCTGTCCCGAAAGCCATCCTGCATAGACGACTCCGACCGCCATTCCCTCAGGTATATTATGAAGCGTCACCGCAAGGATCAGTTTTGTAGTCTTCTTCAACTTACTTTGGGGACCTTCAATCTGATTGTCCATATGCATGTGAGGCGTTACCTCATCAAGGAGAAGCAGAAAGCCGATTCCGATAAGGAATCCCACTGCAGCAGGTATGAAGGACAGCTTCCCCATAGCTTCACTGCTGTCAAGTGAAGGCTGCAGCAGGCTCCAGAAGGAAGCGGCAACCATTACACCCGCCGCAAACCCTGTAAGGATTTTCTGCAGGTTGTCCGAGATCTGTTTTGAAAAAAAGAATACCATCGCAGCGCCGAGACTTGTTCCCGCAAAAGGGATCAGCAGTCCTGTAATCACTTCACTCGTCAAAATCCAATCCTCCATAAATGTCAGTACTGATCTGCCCGAATCCATCCGTATGCTGATACTATTTATAAGTCTGATTGTACCATATGAATATAGTTTTAGGTAAACCAGTTCTGCATCCTGTAGCCTCCTTCATTAAATATTAAATTTGCTGATTACTACCGCCATACTCACCTGTGTTCACACTTCCGCCACTATCTTTTCTTTTGTGAACACCTGACAACCGAGACGCCATCCTTCTTCAAGCTCTGCCTCTGAAAACCAGACCTCGTCCATTGTATTAACATCTGCCTCTCCCTCAATGATCTTGACAGCACACTTGCCACAGTTTCCGCGACCCCCGCATGCTGTCAGGATATGGATATCCTTGCTGAGCAGATAATCCTGCAGACGCACATTTGACGGACACTCAATTATCATAGTCTCACCGCTCTTGTACACACATCACTTCATTCCACGCCGTCATAAGCTGACTGGCATCATTGCCAAACATATACACGCCGGTTTTATTGCTTATCAACTTATAATCCTCTGTCTTTCTATAGCGTGTAGGAAGTCCGGACGGCGGATTTTCGATATACTGACAGTTCTTTGTCTCATAGCTGATATCAAACCCGTCGTGTCCGCCCTTCCTGTCAATATAAGCTTCTAAGGCAGGTATATTCCCTGATTCTGTTTTCAACAAAATTATATAAAGCTTCACTTACTTAAATATTACCCCGCAAGACCAATCATAATCTTCTCGACATCTTCCTTACGCTCGTAGAGAGTGCAGCCTCCGGGGTGGTCCTCAAGGAGATAACCGCCGTCCCGAAGCTTACTGAAAAGCCTTGAATTCATTGCTTCCTTGAGCGAAGTATCCTTTACATTGATATCAGAATACGGCGAGAAAGGACATGGCTCCGCTCCTCCGTGGGAATTGATATGAAAGAAGCCTCTGCCTGCAGCGACGCAGCCGCCGGAGTTTTTCTCATCGCCGGGGAAAGAAATAAATACCATCTCCGAATGCTCCTTGCGAAGCCTTTCGATCTCTCCCTTCAAGTATTCTCTGTCTTCTTCCTGAGGCGCAAGGTCATAGCTGTCATCTGTTACAGGGACGAACTCCACGAAAATAACAGTCCTGCAGCCCTTATCTATGAGCTTTCCTATAAATCTCTCCGATGAAACCTCTTTTATATTCTGCGTAGTAACCGTAACTGACGCTCCGAATATCAGTCCCTTGCTGTAAAACTGATCCATATTTGCGATAAGCCTGTCGTACACGCCGTTTCCCCGCCTTGAATCAGTTATCTCCTTCTCACCCTCTATACTCATGATCGGGATAAGATTCCTGCACCGGTCGAAAAGCTCAAGATATCTCTCATCTACGAATGTCCCGTTGGTAAATATAGGAAACAGTATATCCTGCCTATCTCCGGCAGCCTCGACCACATCCCGGCGAAGCATAGGCTCTCCGCCCGCAAGCAGTATAAAGCTTACGCCCAGATCGCCCGCCTCATCAAAAACCCTTTTCCAGTCATCGCAGTCAAGCTGTCTCACAGGTTCTGCGTCAACTGTCGCATGGTTGCATCGTGAATAACAGCCCGCACAGTGCAGGTTGCACTTGCTTGTTATGCTTGCGATAAGAAACGGCGGTATATGCTCCCCGGCATCCTCTGCCCTCCTTCTCTTTTCAGAGGCCTTACGGCTTGCGAGCGCAAACTTCGCCATATAAGCGCTCTCGCGGGGGTTCTTAAGAGTTGCTTTTACGGCGTCTCTCACAACCCGCTCCACGCCCTTTGTCATGTATTCCTGAATATCAAATGTCTCATTCATAAACAACCTCCCGCGTTTTGACGCATATTAAGGTAATATGCGTCAAAATCCTACGGACAGGATTCTTACGAATCCTGCGAAATACGGTTTCGAAATTGCTGATGCAATTTCAAAACCTACACCTTATGAGACGCTTAAGGAAAGCGTCTCATAACCCGCTTACAGCGGGTACGCACCTGCGGTGCTAGGAAAATACGAATTCGAAACTCCTGATGGAGTTTCAAATTCTAGGCCTTGTTAAACTTCTCTTTACCCTGCTTGCAGCGCGGGCACTTCCAATCGTCCGGCAGATCCTCAAAAGCCACGCCGTCATTCTCCGCCGGATCATAGACATATCCGCACACGGAGCATACATATTTCCCGCTAGCCTCATTCCCGCTAAAATCAACCTCTGCAAAGACAGTCGGAACAGGGTTATCGAGATCCATCACACGCTTCGCTTCCAGATTCTCATAGCCCTGCGGCGTATGCGTACCGCAGTATACTGTCGGGTGATTCCTGATGAATTCACGCACGCGATCCTGAGTCTCCCTGGCAGATGCAAGATCATCAAAGACAACGGAGAGCTTATCCTCATAAATCGCCTCGTCTACATATGAGATGTCCCCATGAAGCATATAAAACAGACCTTCAAGCTCCACTATCACAATGCTGTTGCCGTTAGTATGTCCCTTTGCCTTGATAAAATAAATATTGTCACAGATCTTCTGGCTTTCAGGGAAGTTATAATATGCCCCATCAGTGAATTCAACCGGAACGATATTATTTATTCCCTTCAGCTCATCGGCGGATAATTCGTCCTTATTAACGTATATCTTCGCATTCGGAAAAGACTTCAATTCTCCCGAATGGTCGGCATGCCTGTGGGTAAGCAATATCCTCGTAACCTGCTCCGGCTTATACCCTAACGCCGCAAAAGCCTCCATATATGTGCAGATGTCTTTCCCCGTGAAGCCCATGCTCTTCTCATCAGGCTTCTCCTCCGGAGTTCCCGCAGGAAATCCTGTATCCACGAGAATAACCTCATCTCCCGTGTCGATCAGATAATTCTGCATGCTTCCCCGGTACCTGACGGACGGATCGAATTTGTCAGCCCCTTCCTCTCCGCCGAATACCATCGGCTGCGTATAAAATCCGTCTTTTCTGAATTTCACTGCCTTGATTTCCATTTGCCCTGTCTCCTTTATTTTATTTCCATTTTAATAAGTGCCTTGTCTAACAGATGCTTCAACTGTATCAGCTCGTCTTCCGGCAGATCGATACATCCGCTATGAGATATACCGGAAATCTCAATCGCTTATACGGGGCCTTCCGCCTGCTTATTCACCCAGCATTTCGATCATATAGTTCTCTATGCCGATCTGGTCGATAAGGCAAAGATGCCCCTTCACCCAGTTAAGGTGATCCTGCTCATCAATTATAAATTCTTCGATCATGTGCCTGCTTACATAATCATCATCAAATAAAGCCAAGGACTTGCTCATCATCGGCAGTGCCTCAGTAGCATCCTTGCAGTCATACTCCAGCATTTCCTTTATGTCCTTGATAATAGGATACTCCTGAAGCTCTACGACAGGCGTCTCACCAAGCTCGATCAGGCGGGCATTTACCTTTTTGGCTTCCTCCCACTCCTCGTCGGACTCCGCCATAATCTTGTCAGCAAGCTTATTGAGCCCCCGTGCCTTTAAAAGCTGCGCATGGATGGAATGCTGCTGTGAATTGCCAAACCAGCCCTTTGCCAACCCCTTCAGAAATTCAATCTTTGTCATCTTGATCTACCTCCGTTATGATTTATATTTTTATTACTTAAGTTTCCCTGATAAATAAAACAATCGCCAACTGTCATACGCTTATAAAAGTGTCTTCACGCATGCTTTCCGCTTTCTTCATCTGCGGGAATTTGTAACTCCTCTCCGGTTGAGATTCACATTCATTGCGCAATATAAAATTGTGTGCAACCAACAATATAAATTATACCCATCACAAAAACGATTTCAATTCACAATGTTGCATTTTTTTCTCACTATGAGAGAAATAGGCTTAATTCTCTCATAATGTCCCCGATGTATCAGGAAGCCGCTCTCTTATCTTACAATCTGGCTATCACAATTATTTATTTAATCATGGAGTCGGTCTTTCTATCCTTATATCCGGACGGGCCTCAGATATGACGGACAGAAGCTTCTTTGCATTCTTCTCTTTCTCGATCATGAGGACCATTGGCTTTTCCATGCCATAATCTATGCGAAGCTTATATACAGGGATACCCTTGCCACAGGCACAGGCGGGCGTATAGGTGGATTGCTGCATCTTTATTTCCTTGATCGCAGATACAGGCAGATATTCTCCCTTGGAATATATCGCTGCCGCCGACACCTTGTACTGCTCTATTCCGACTGATGTTTTCCTGTCATCCTTTATATTCGGGATCTCCTGCCCCGGTATCATAGATTTCCACGCCATATCTCATCCTCCCTAACTTTATCAGAAATCAAATCTCACGATCTTCATTCCAAGCGTCTTATCCGCAAAACCTGCAAGAAACTGCCTATCCCTTAAGCAGCATCTTAAGGTCTTCCTCATCAAGCTTCGGAAGAGCCTTCCTTATATACTTAATAATCCTGTCAAGCGACTCCTCCGGACTTCTTTTATAAGCAGATCTGCAAATCTTCCTGCCCCAATAATTCTCGGCAATATCGTAACGGCAGTTGCCCCATCCGTACTCATCGCCGTTCTTTCGCTTACTGTATTCATAATTTACCGGAACAACATAGGTCTGCATCTGAAGTCTGGTGATAACAGTTTCAAATCCCTTGTTCCCACCCTTTTTATAATTGAGGCCATCCTTGATATCCCTCGTAATCATGGCTCCTGCGCCGGTAATATAGTCCACGACTCCTTTATCTTTATATTGTGCAAGCCCGTCATCAAATCTGGCATCGAAATCATATCCGTCACGTCGATAATTACAGAAGTCCGGCCACAGCTTAAGGCTGATAAATCCTGCCTTCTTCTCAAAAAATTTGCCATAAACAAGCTCTTTATCCCGAAGAACCTCTCCCTTCCAGTCCCAGGCATCCCAGTGGATCCTGCCACTCCATCGTCCCTGATACCATGCATCATACGAGATATTTTCTTCAAGAGAGAATCCCTCTATCCTGCCGGAAAAGAATGGCAGAAAGCCTATCTCATTCACCAGTCCTATAAGCTCTTCCCGTGTTCTGATCTCTGTCTCAATCATTCTTCTATTAACCCTCACCGACAAAATACAAGTTATATCATATCATATAATCATGTAAATATGTCTCCGGGAAAAATGGTTAATAGCATTTTTCCAATCCTATATCTGCGCTTTATCCATTCCTTCTCGGAAAACACGGAATACACCGGTTTACCCTTTTCTTATATGCTTCATACTCATCACCATACAGATCGGTCAGCCACTTCTCCTCTGTATTTTTCAGAGAAATCGTCATAATAAGCCAATTAATTGGAATCGTTATCAGCACCCATACATTTACCCACATCAAACTGATACCCGTGATCAGGAACCACCATCCGCAGTACATCGGATTTCTTACCCATGCATAAATTCCGTCTGTCTTAAGCTTGTTATCCGTGATATTCTCACCCATACCGGAGCGCAATGCTCCGATAAACCAGATCACGAGTCCAAGGAGAACAAACACTCCTCCAAGAATTCTAAAACAGATAGTCCACGGCGCATTCAGCCTGCCGGTCTTAAAAACATAATTAAAGAGTATGATTCCGATAATCGTCACACCTGCCATGCCGTATACAATATATGGTCCGACACCATAGAGCGGCAGCTTCTGTCCTTCTTTAACAAAATTTTTCATTCTGCTTCCTCACAACATTGTATAGTAAACGACAAAACTCTTTTCGTTTTGGCGTTTACTGCGTCGGATTTTGGCCGCTGAAAGCGGCATATTTCCTTACAAAATCCGAGCGCATCCGCCGGAGGCTTTATAGTAAGCGAAATTACATATTTCGCTTA
>JAFTAP010000068.1 GCA_017455525.1 Lachnospiraceae bacterium | reverse complement strand
GATAGAAGAGCTTCAGGATGATCTGAAGAAGGCAAACGCTCTCTATGATGAAGAGAAGGCTCGGGCTGATGAAGAGAAAGCTCGCGCTGATGAGGAGAAAGTCCGCGCTGATGAGGCGGATGCCCGCGCTAACGGGGAGAAAGCCCGCGCTGATGAGGAGAAAGCCCGGGCTGAAAAAGCAGAGGCTGAAATAGATCAGCTTAAGGCTATTCTGGGAAAAAATGGCATAGCGTATTGATTTTATCTCTGATTGTCAGCTGCGTATCTACATGGAATATCAGATCTAGGATTTTGTCGTATTTTACTTCACGGTCACTGTGACCACGTCTTTTCCGCCGTTAGCTGTCGTGATAGTGACCTTCGCCTTGCCGGCCTTCACGCCCTTTACGGTTACGGTCTTGCCGGACTTCGATACCTTCACGTATGCCTTTCCGCTGGTCGCCGTCGCCTTCTTGATCGTGTCGTTAGCCGTTATCTTGACGCTCTTGCCGACCTTGACGGTCTGGGCTGTCTTGCTTGTCACGCCTACCACGGTCACCTTGATGGTCTTCTTCGTGCCGTCCGCTGACTTAGCCGTTATCGTAGCCGTTCCAGCCTTCACGCCTGTCACCTTGCCGCTCTTATTGCTGATGGTTGATTGATCACTGACTGTTGATTGATCCCTGATAGCTGATTGATCCCTGACTTACTGCTTGCAACAGATTGAACATGGTAGTAGAACCGGATGATAGTCAGGGTGTTCGCCCGGGGCATGAACATAGAGGATATTCATCCGTTTCAGATGTATTCGATGGTCATGAGGCAGTACAACCGCAATAAAGCGGAGCCTGGTACCGTCCTCGAACGCAAGGCGTGAGTGGACGTTACCAAGCTCCTTTCTTCTGAGATATGGCTTATATTATAATGTCTTAAGCATCTTTTCTATATACTTCCCTGTGTAACTTTTTTTATCTTTTGCGACCTGCTCAGGCGTGCCGGTCGTGACTACCGTGCCACCGCCGTCTCCGCCCTCAGGCCCCATGTCTATGATGTAATCGCCGCATTTTATCACATCAAGATTATGCTCTATGACGACCACCGTATTTCCTGCCTCCGCAAGCCTGTCAAGAATGCTTATGAGCTTCTTCACGTCATCAAAATGCAGTCCCGTAGTCGGCTCATCAAGGATATATATGGTCTTGCCAGTGCCCCGCCTTGAAAGCTCCGTAGCAAGCTTAATCCTCTGCGCCTCGCCTCCGGACAGCTCTGTCGATGGCTGTCCGAGCTTAACATAGCCTAATCCCACATCATAGAGCGTCTGTATCTTATTCCTTATCGTAGGCACGTTGTCAAAGAAATCAAGCGCTTCCTCTACCGTCATGTCAAGCACGTCGGATATATTCTTGCCCTTGTAAGTGACATCGAGCGTCTCCCTGTTGTACCTCTTACCGTGGCAGACATCGCACGGCACGAATACGTCAGGCAGGAAGTGCATCTCTATCTTTATGATGCCGTCGCCGCTGCATGCCTCGCATCTGCCGCCCTTCACATTAAATGAAAATCTGCCCTTTTTATAACCTCTCGCCCTTGCCTCCTGCGTACCGGCAAAGAGATCTCTTATCATATCGAAGACCCCTGTATAAGTAGCGGGATTAGACCTCGGTGTCCTGCCTATAGGCGACTGATCTATATCTATGACCTTGTCCAGCTGCTCCAGCCCCTTGATACCGTCCGAAGCTCCGGGTATCGTGCGGGCGCGGTTAAGCTTCTTCGCCGCTGTCTTATAAAGTATCTCGTTAATAAGAGAGGACTTCCCCGATCCCGATACGCCTGTGACTATCGTCATTACTCCCAACGGTATCTTCACATTTATCTTCTTAAGGTTATTTTCCCTTGCGCCCTTTATCTCTATCCATCCGGTAGGCTTCCGTCTCTTTGCAGGCACAGGAATAGACAGTTTACCCGATAGATACTTTCCTGTAATAGAATCCTTGACCTTTGCGATCTCATCCGCCGTACCCTCAGCAACTAAGGCACCTCCGTGCAGACCTGCTCCGGGACCTATGTCTATGATCCTGTCCGCCGCCCTCATCGTATCCTCGTCATGCTCGACGACGATAAGCGTATTCCCTAGATCCCTGAGCCGTTTAAGAGTTGCGAGCAGCTTATCATTATCCCTCTGATGCAGCCCTATGGACGGCTCGTCAAGAATATAGGCGACTCCCACGAGTCCGCTGCCTATCTGTGTCGCAAGCCTTATCCTCTGGGCTTCTCCGCCGGAAAGCGTTCCCGTAGCCCTCGACAACGTCAGATAATCAAGCCCCACGTCGTTCATGAACCGTATGCGGGAGTGTATCTCTTTTATTATCTGTTTACCGATAAGCTGCTGCTGCGCCGTGATAGTATCCGGTATAGCGTCGAAATAAGTAAGCAGTTCCTTCACCGACATCTCCGTCAGTTCGAAGATATTCTTATTATCTACCGTGACAGCAAGTGACTCTTTCTTTAGTCTTTGCCCTTTGCATGTCTCGCAGGGCGATATCCTCATATACTGCTCATACTCTGCCTTAGCTGATTCAGAGAAGGTCTCCCTGTATCTCCGCTCCATATTCTTGATAAGCCCTTCAAAGGCATCGTCGTACACGCCTTCCGAACGCTGTCCCTTATAATGGACTTTGACGATCTCGCCGTCTGTGCCGTAGACGAATATATGCCGCACTTTTTCAGGAAGCTTTTCATACGGAGTATCCAGAGAGAACTTATATTTCTTAGCCAACGCTTCAAGCAAGGCATGACCATAGCTTCCCTCATCCTTGGAGTTCATCCAGCCCATGCAGCTCACGCAGCCTTCATTGAATGAAAGAGACTTGTCGGGTATCATGAGATCCTCATCAAACTCCATCTTATAACCTAAGCCTGCGCAGGTAGGACATGCGCCGAAGGGGTTATTGAAGGAAAAGCTTCTGGGCTCTATAGGCGGTATCGATATCCCACAGTCGGGACAGGAGAAGCTGTTTGAAAAAGCCAGCATCTGCTCTCCCTGATTCACGTCCACATTGAGCAGGCCGTCTGATACCTCTAATACATTTTCTATAGAGTCCGCTAGCCTTGTCTCTATACCGGGCTTCACGACGAGGCGGTCTACGACTATCTCTATAGTATGCCTTATATTCTTATCAAGCTCTATGTCCTCGGATAGCTCATAGAGCGAACCGTCAACTATGGCCCGCACATAGCCTGATTTCTTCGCTCTCTCAAGTATCTTCTCGTGCCTTCCCTTCTTGCCTCTGACGACAGGCGCAAGAAGCTGTATCTTCGTCCGCTCGGGAAGCTTCATTATGATATCAGCCATCTGATCCGCAGTCTGTCTCTCTATCGGCTTGCCGCAGTTAGGGCAGTGCGGCACTCCTATACGGGCATAAAGAAGCCTTAGGTAATCGTATATCTCCGTCACCGTGCCGACCGTGGAGCGGGGATTGCGGTTTGTCGATTTCTGATCTATGGATATCGCAGGCGGAAGGCCCTCTATAGAATCCACGTCCGGCTTATCCATCTGTCCTAAGAACATGCGGGCATAGCTTGAAAGCGACTGCATATACCGCCTCTGTCCCTCGGCATATATGGTATCAAAGGCAAGAGAGGACTTCCCCGATCCGGAAAGCCCTGTCATAACGATCAGCTCGTTTCTCGGTATATCTACTGAGAGCGACTTGAGGTTATGCTCGCGCGCTCCCCTTATTTTTATGAATTTCATCACATCCTTTTCCTGTTGCCTTGCTTCTTTTTTAGGCATGATTCCTTATGCCGTCCTCTCCGTTATATTATGATGCTGGGGTCAAAAGCCCCTTTGCGTTGTTTATGATGCTTACGCATGGCGTCTTCGCTTCGCTACGGTCGGTGCTAAGCAAACAGCCACTGGCTGTTTAGCACCGCAGCAAGCTGCTCTCGCCATGCTCCATTGCTTTTTCCGGGCAATACTTAGCCACCATGTTCTTCGTAAATTCCGGCGACCATCTTGTCACTATCACGGAATCATGACGTATGCCACGGCTTCTAAGACTCTTTAGTTGCTCAATATATTGCAATGTGACTTTCCTAGATATCTTGGATTCCCCTGAATTCCTGTCGTGGAATTCGTAAGGAATCTCGACTATCAGGCGATAGTCGCACATAGCAAGCACCTCAACCATTATCTTCCATCCGATAGGCTCTAATTTCGCTCCGTTCAGCATCTCCTTTCGGAACATGAAAAGCCCGGAGGTCGGATCGGATATATTACGAAGTGAAGACAATGCCGCCTTTCCCATCCAACGAGCCGTGCCCGACACGAATTTCCTTACTATATTAAGCCCTCCGTCAGAACCGCCCTTTATAAGCCTTGACGGTATGCACATATCGGCTCCTGACAGCATAGCCGCATACATGGGACGAAGTATAGCCGGCGGATGCTGCAGATCCGCATCCATGCACGCAAGGAAATCACCGTCCGCCATATCAAAGCCCTCTATTACAGCCGTCGCAAGCCCTGTCTGTGCCTCGCCCTCTCTGTGATGATACCGGCAATGCGGATCCTTCTCGCAAAGTTCCTTCAGCACCTCCGGCGTATTGTCGTTTGAGTCATCTATGAACCATATATTATAATCTATGCCCTGCAGGGCTTCTCCTACCTGCTTTGCAAGCTCTTCCACATTTCCCGATTCATTAAATGCAGGAACCACTACCGATAATTTTTTAGTCATTTAAGCCCCCTTATCTTTCAACCAAAGCTTTCTTTAGTCCTATCATCTGATCCCTAAGCATCGCCGCTGATTCAAAATCAAGCTCTGCCGCGGCTTTCTTCATCCTCTTCTCAACCTTTGCTATAAGCTTCTCTAATTCCGCTTCGTCCATAGACTCCGGATCTTTCTCAAGCTCATACTCGCTCTTCGCCACGGACTTAGATATGGATATCAGATCCCTTACTGCCTTCTGTATCGTCTGCGGAGTGATGCCGTGCTCATCGTTATATTTCTGCTGTATCTCCCGCCTGCGGTTCGTCTCGTCTATGCACTCCTGCATCGAGCCCGTGATCGTATCGGCATACATTATAACATGACCGTCAGCATTTCTCGCAGCCCTGCCGACAGTCTGTATCAATGAAGTCGCAGACCGGAGGAAACCCTCTTTATCCGCGTCTATTATAGCAACTAAAGAAATCTCCGGTATATCTAGCCCCTCGCGTAAGAGGTTGATGCCGACAAGTACATCAAACACATCAAGTCTCATGTCCCTGATTATCTCGGCCCTCTCCAATGTATCTATGTCGGAGTGCAGATATTTGACCCTTATGCCTATCTCTCTCAGATAATCAGTGAGATCCTCCGCCATACGCTTCGTCAACGTCGTGACTAATATCTTGCCCTTATTCTTTGTTTCCTTATTTATCTCCGATACAAGGTCGTCTACCTGCCCTTCGGTAGGTCTTACCGATATCTCAGGATCTAATAACCCTGTAGGCCTAAGTATCTGCTCTGCCCTTAGAAGTTCATGGTCTGCCTCATACTCCGCAGGCGTCGCCGATACGAATAAGATCTTATCGACGTGCCCCTCCCATTCCTCGAAAGATAGCGGGCGATTGTCCTTTGCAGACGGAAGCCGGAACCCATAATCCACCAAAGAAGTCTTACGAGACTGATCGCCGTTATACATGCCGCCTATCTGCGGTATCGTGATATGGCTTTCGTCTATGATGATAAGAAAATCATCCGGGAAGAAATCCATAAGCGTAAGCGGTGCCGAGCCCGGAGCCCGTCCTGCAAGCGGTCTCGAATAATTCTCTATGCCGGAGCAGAAGCCGGTCTCCCTCATCATCTCTATGTCAAAATTCGTCCTCTCGGATATGCGCTGTGCTTCTATAAGCTTATCCTCGGACTTGAAATACCTTACTCTCTCTTCTAACTCCCGCTCTATTTCTGCTATGCCCCGCTCCATCTTTTCCTTCGTCACGACATAGTGCGAGGCCGGGAATATCGCTATATGCTTTAATTCCGCCTTAGGGTGTCCTGTCAGCACGTCAAATTCCACGAGACGGTCTATCTCATCTCCGAAAAATTCAACCCTTACTCCCGTATCGTCAGACTCCGCAGGAAATATATCAAGCACATCTCCATGAACCCTGAAGGTAGATCTCTTAAAATCCGCCTCAGCCCTTTCATATCTTATCTCTATAAGCTCATGTATGACCTCATCCCTGTCCTTCTGCATGCCGGGACGCAAGGATATCATCATGTGCATATAGTCGTCAGGCGAGCCCAGACCGTATATGCAGGAAACCGACGCCACGACTATGACGTCATTTCTCTCCGCAAGCGCCGCCGTGGCAGACAGACGGAGCTTATCTATTTCGTCATTTATGGCTGAATCCTTTTCTATATAGGTATCCGTCGATGGCACATAAGCTTCCGGCTGATAGTAATCGTAGTAAGAAACGAAATATTCAACCGCATTCTCCGGAAAGAACTCCTTCATCTCACCGTAAAGCTGTCCTGCCAGGGTCTTATTATGCGATATGATAAGCGTAGGAAGATTCAGTGCCTGTATTATATTTGCCATAGTGAAGGTCTTGCCGGAGCCCGTGACACCAAGCAGGGTCTCCGCCTGATTCCCTTCTTTGAACCCCTGCACGAGCTTCTCTATGGCCTGTGGCTGATCCCCGGTGGGCTTGTATTCGCTATGAAGTTTGAAATCCATAAAACCATGCCCTCCCTTGAAATAGCCTATAAACAGTAACGAAATTATACCAATTACTAATATGTTTGACAATTGCAAAATACGGTGCTATATTCCAAAGGTAAGTTGTTGTGTCTGGTAAACAAATTGAAAGGAAGTAGATTGCATGGTTTCATATTCGGAGGAAAATAGCATGAGTGTATTTAAGAGCTATCTCAGGAAGCTATTGCGAGAACTTGAGAATGTCAGAGAAGAAGCTGAAAACAGCGAATCTGAAAAAGTAAAAAGCATGTTGGATTTATTGATTGAGGATACGAAAAAAGATATAGATTCCAATTAAGACACAGCCGGGGCGGAAATCGCCCCGGCTTTTCTGGTCCTAAGATGTCTTCAGGATCTCATCCAGCTGCTCCCGTATCTTTTTTGCTTCCTCAGCGTGACCCATCTGCTCAAGCTCTCTGATCTTAAGCTTTATCTGCCACTCAAGCTGTGTCTTCTCATCGATATCAAAGACCTCCTCCTGCTGAGGCAGAGCTCCCTTGACCTTATCCGCATAGTAGTGAGAATATGCCTGGATCGGATCGTTCATATAATGCCTGATCCCTATGGCTGACTTATAAGTCTCCAGCGCCGTCTTATAATCATCCGCATTCTCTGCGACAAATCCCTTGTCAAGCAGGAGCGCCACCCGGCAGTCCTCCGGCAGCACCTCCGGCAGATCCTCAAATACCTCCGGCCTGTAAAGCTTCTTATGGAAGCCAAGCTCCTTAGATACGAAGGTCTTCATCAGATCCTTAAAATCATGATAATTCTCCCTGCCTATTCCCTTATTAAGCGCAGCCTCAACGGACCGCATATCATAGTAATCAAACCGTATATCCCTGTTCTCCTCATCAATCGGCGATATTCCATCTATAAGGTCTGACATATATGATAACTCCGCCACTCCGTTATCCGAACAGAAGGTGTCCACGCACAGCACCCACCTGTCGTAGGGCATACCCTTAAAAAGCCCGGCTATGTCTATATCCCTTTCCTTCAGTATCTCCCAGTATTCTTCCTTCAGAGAGAGTATGTCCACCATCTCGGTGATAGTAAGCTTAACTATATCGTAGAGCTCATCATTGCTTATATGCCGGGAGCCTTCCACATGAAGAGACAGCACCTTCATGTAGTCCATATAGAAGCTGCTCACTGATATATGCGACATTATGCGTACGAGACGGTTGAACTCAGTCAGATCTTCCTTATTCTCAAGATCATTCATCAGACGACAAGCAGGATCTATATAATCAGACCGGGTTACTATGTTAGTCGCCGCATGAATAAACCATGGATCATATTCATTTCTTGCTATGCACTTCAGGACATCCAATACAGTCTGCATATTGTAAACAAATAAGGACGGCTTGCTCCAGTCTATCTTCTCGAAGTATTCCTTAAGCATAGGTATGTCGTCCTTATCCATGGCATACACTATCATGAGCCAACACATGAGCTCATAGAACTTCTGAGTGAAGGTCTCGTCAACCATGAAGCAGGTCTGCTCCAGGATCTCGCCCTCCTTGTCATGCATCCTCTCGTATTCCTCAAAGTATGCAAGACAGGCTTCCCTCATCTCATCATATCTTTTTAACTCGACATACGCCCTTGCCATATCCACATGAACCTGCGCGACAGCCATAGGCCTCAGTCGCTCATCCGCAAGGGCTCGTTGTCCATCCTTTATTGCCTGTTCATACTTATAAGTGCGGATATCCGACTGGATGATTCCCATATAGAGCCCGGCGATATCTCTCCATAGGAATTTGTCGTCCCCTGTCTTATCCTTCGTGAATACGGTCAGTCCCTCCTCGCAGAGCTGAGCCATATTATCGAACTCTTGTATAGCATTATATTCCTGCGCAGTCTGGAGCCACCATCTTATCTGTCCTCTGTCCTCCTTTAAGACTTCCTTAAGAAGGCTTAAATTCCTAAGCGAATGCTCGTATTTCTCCTTATCGCTGTCAAAAACATAGCCATAGTGATGCACGTACGAATTGACCTTGGTGTATGCTCCGTCAAAAGGATCCAGATATTCATGTATGCGGCCGACGAACTTAAGCTCCGGCGTCCTTTCAAATATTCTTGAAACCGGATCGTCAGAGAATCTAAGTCCGGTCCTGTCCGTATAGTTACGCTGAACATAGAAAATCGCCTTTAAGCGTTTATATTCTCCATTTATAAATATAGTCTCAAGAGCTTTCGTATCCTCGAACCACTCATCATCGTCCATGAACATGAACCACTTGCCCTTACATTCATTAAGACCGGCATTCCTTGCCTTAGCGAAATCATTGCACCACTCAAACTTAATGATGTGGTCGGTATATTCTTCTATGATGCCCCTCATCTCCTCATCGCAGCCCGTGTCTACCATGACAAGCTCCGAGGGAATCGTCTCCCTCAGATGCGTAATGGAATCAAGACACTTCCTTATCGTGTCTTTCCTGTGGGAAGTCATGACCTGAATGCTGAGCAGCGGATCTTTTACATTGAGTTTTACCAAATCTTTAGACATATCATCCCCCGAATAATTACTGTTATTTGACTAAGGTGTCATGTATTTATCTATGTTACCATGATTTTCTTTCAAAAAAAAGAGGGGCGGCTCTTAACCGTCCCTCTTTTGGTAGTGCTTGAATCCCTGTGATCAAGCTCTTTAGCTTGCCTTTGCTTAGCCGAGGAGTGAAAGCACGCCCTGGTTGCTCTGGTTCGCCTGTGCCAGCATAGACTGTCCAGCCTGTGCCAGTATGTTGTTGTTCGAGAACTTGACCATCTCGGATGCCATGTCGGTATCTCTGATCGTGCTCTCTGCAGATGTCGTGTTCTCTACGACATTGTCGAGGTTCTTGATCGTGTGCTCCAGCCTGTTCTGGACTGCACCGAGTGCTGCTCTCTGGTCTGAAACCTTCTGGATAGCGTCTGCTATAGCGTCCATAGCGTATGTGCCTGCTGCACCTGAGTCATCAAGTACGCTTATGCCTCTGATGCCAAGACCCTTAGCGCTCATCTGGCCTATCTCGACAGCTATCTTGTTCGTGCCGTCAGCGTCTGCACCTACATGGAGTGCGAAGTTCAGGTTGTCCTGAGTCTCTGCGTAGCCCTTGGTGATCGTGAAGCTGATCATCTTGCCGGTCTCTGACTGCTGCATAGCGAGCATCGTAACTCCGCTTGCACCGGTCTGTCCCTGTGCAGATGCAAGTGCACCAGAGAAGGAAACCTTAACCACCTTTGCATCGTCAACTCCGATAGAGTTAGCCTGCTTCAGAGCCATGGTTATGAGCTTGAGAGCTCTTCCTACGGTGATGATGCTCGTGCTTGAGCGATCGATACCTATCTGTGAGCCATTCATATCTGTCATGCTGACGCCCTTGTAGGTTACGCCGTTAACTACTACGGATGAGAATGTGCTGAGCAGTATTGCCTTAGCGTCATCTACTGTATAAGCGTTTGCTGCGTTAGCAAGGGTCTGCTTGCCGGTGAACTCGCCGTAGTCAGCGACTATCGTATAGTTCTTGCCGTCGATCTTAGCTGTAAGACCTGTTACGAGCTTGTCTCCAAGGTAGCTCTGAGCTGCCGCTGCATTAGCAAACACTGAACCTATTACGAAGTTCCTGCCGCCGATATTGATCGTTGCGCCGAATGTCAGTGACTTAGCTGAAAGGATGAATGTAGCCTTCGTAGCTGTGTCAATGAGTGATCCCTTAAGTCCTGCGTCGTGTCCCTGCATATAGGTCTTCTTGGAAGCTACGCCGCCGTGAAGAAGGTATGTCTCGTTGAACTTCGTTGTCTCTGATACGCGGTCGATCTCAGTTGTAAGAGCGTCTACCTCGTTCTGGATAGCCTGACGGTCGCTTACGCTGTTCGTGCCGTTGGCTGCCTTCGTCGCCAGCTCGTTCATTCTCTGCAGCATGTCGTGGATCTCGTTAAGAGCACCCTCTGCTGTCTGCACTGCTGATATTCCGTCCTCTGCGTTGGTCGAAGCCTGTGTAAGACCCCTGATCTGCTTCCTCATCTTCTCGGATATAGCCAACCCTGCTGCGTCGTCCGCGCCACGGTTGATCTTATAACCCGATGAGAGCTTCTCTGATGATGCCGCCTGAGCCTTCTGCGTTAAGCCGAGCATCCTGTTGGAATTCATTGCTTTTAGATTGTGCTGTACTACCATTTTTCTTCCTCCTTGAAATTGTTCTACCCCAAATCCTTTTGGGGTGTGCGCCCCATTTGGGCTTTTGTAAAAAAAGTTGCCTTTTGGAAATTCCGGGGGGTACCTCCCCTTCCTTTCCTTTATCTGCCATACGGAAGCCTTATCTCCCGTCTGTGCACTTGTTATGAAGTTTTCTGCGGTGTTCCAAGTGTCAAAATGTGTACTTTCTGAAACCTGTTTTGCCGCTTACAAACATTATATCGGATTCCCGTCAAAAAACAACAACCCCTTTTTTAAACTTTTTTCAAAAAATTTTACGTAAATCCGAGCATCCTCAACATATTGTAATTAATTCTTTTGATGCAACAAAATATTGATTATGTTAATAAAAAATTTCGCTGCGCGCTTGCAAATCCGACATCATGATACGCAATAGAAAAGCAAGAAATCAGAAATCAAATCATATGTCAGAAAAATCTATATAAAGATCGTCGTAAATCCCTGCTTTTACTTTATCATCAAACCTGTAATATGTCGGCACAGCTCCTGTTTCTGACAGATTATAGACGGATATCTGGTTTTTAACAGGATCTACGATCCAATACTCTTTTACGCCGGCATTCAGATACAGATTGAGCTTGCGGAAATAGTCGTTCTCGGGGTTGCTCGAAGATACGATCTCTATTATCCAGTCAGGTGCTCCTACGCACCCTTCATCATTTATCTTATCCGGATCGCAGATTACTGATATATCCGGCATTACTACGGTATAGTCGTCTTTATTTATCCAGACATCAAACGGAGCAGGATATATCTCGCAACCGCCACCATTCTTTCCTATGTAATCCCTTATTCTGTATGAAAGCTCCATGCTTATCTTCTGATGGCGGGTCTTCGGGGCATTGGCTTTAGAGAAAAGTTCATAAAAGGTGCCATTTATCAGCTCCACATAGGCATCATCAGGAAATAAAACATCGTCTGATGCACTGTATTTCTTGTTTTTTTCAAGCCTTACGCCCGCAACGAAATAATAATTGTCGTCTGTTCTGTCCATTTCCCGATCCTCAATCCAGCTCTGCCTTAAAGCATTATCCATAATATGATGCTGGGGTCAAAAGCCCCTTTGCGTTGTTCATGATGCTTACGCATGGCTACGCAGCAAGCTGCTCTCGCCATGCTCCGTCCATTCGGAATCCGCTAATTTGCTACGCAAATTGCTACTTCCTCATGTTCGG
>JAFTAP010000067.1 GCA_017455525.1 Lachnospiraceae bacterium | reverse complement strand
GATGAATATCAGCACCATCTCCGGCAGGCTATCATACCTTGATCCGCTCTCAAGCAGATGTACGTCTATCAGCCCTCCGTAATACCTGCTTCGCTTAGGAAGCGACTCCCTGTGCGCCGACTTCCTGTCGGGTTCGACATCGTAGACCGTCAGGTCGGTCGCGCCTCCTTCTCTCTCTGTCTCCTCGGTCACATATGCGTCGAGCCGTATACCGTGGGTGTCCTCCGAGACTCCGGGGAACGTGCGCTGCCCCACGAGCCTCACGCTGCCCAACCTGCGCTTCAGCACACGGCTCAGTATCAGCCCGCAGACCTCCTCGCCGTCCTCCTCTGACGATGCGAGCTCCGTGAAGAGGAAGTTGTCGATGACGTCCATCTCCTCAAGCGGCTTCTTCTTTAGTTTCTTTTCTTCGCTCATATTACTTGCTCCTTTCTTCTTTGATCCGCAGGAGCACGTTGCATGAGCGCTCATCCCGTCTCCTGCCTTTCATGGTTTGGGTTGAAAGCAGGAAATTTCAGAATGTCTGATGCATGACATGCAACAATAGATGCGGCATCGCCGCCTTGGAAATTTTGTCTGCTTCTGGATTTTATATTAACACCGGCAGGCTGTGATTTCAACAGATAATCTCAGCTCAATACTACTTTTGCAGTACCTACATGATCAAGACTTTTTTCGAATCAACTACTTCATAATCAGCACCCGGCGTCAGCTCCTCACTATTCACCTTTAAGCTTAAATCAGGGAAGGCGCCCGCTCCAATACTTAACGTGCAGGGGTTTTTAAAAGTAATAACCTTCGAGCCTGTGGCAGCTTTTAAGTTTAAGTGGTATATTATGGGCTGATTTCTATAAGATTCGGTATGACCTTTTTTATCTTCTCGATATTGCCCTTTGTGAGATATGCTTTATTCAGCTTACTTTTGCTATATTTATATATTGTATCCTCTGAAAGTTCGATAAGATACGCCGTAAAAAACTGCTCCCAGCTTTCATATGTTCTGGTGTCTGCATAGTCCTGAGTTTCCTCCAGCACCCTTCGATCCACCTGTACTATGCCTGACTGTAATATAAGAAATTCAAACGATTCCGGCGCATACAACACGCATCTGGCTTTTCTATTCCTTGCAACACGGAGAATTTCCGCTATGTCCGCTCCGAACGCAGCCCCATCAACTATCGCCAATATGTCCTTGCCATCAAGTCCGGCATTCAGCACCTCTGCCACGACCAAACTTTTCCCGCCTGCGGGAATACATTCGCATTCAAAGAGCTCTGAGAAGCATTCATGCCCGGCGTTGCTGTCCTCTGTGATCACGGCCTCAGGCTTTATATGCTCATGCTCCCTTATATTGTACAGCTTGAATATCTCATTGTACACATGCCTTGGCTTTATATATTTCTGGGAATCCCTGCTTTCTCTCATCCCATATATCTCCTCCACGCTGTATGCAAGCTGGGGAAGGCTGTCTCTTATAATAAGGACAAAATAATTATCTGAGCCTTTGACAAGCTCCGCGAACCTTTTTGAATGGATATACGAATTATTCTCATCCAGAAAAATAATTTTCTCTTCCGATGATGTAAGATACTGCTCCCAGTCAGCAACCGACAGTGCTATGCAATCTTTCTCGCATTTGATTGAAATCCCGGAGGAATTGCCTGCCCGGTTATATTCACTTATCATTCGTATAAGTGTCGTCTTACCTGTGGCACTGTCTCCCTGTATGACCGTTATATTGCGCTTTACCTCAAGCCGGAAGGTCACACGGTTATTCGACACCTCTATGCTGTACTTACCGACCATGTCTTTTTACTCCTGACCGGCGTGCAGAAGACGCTTGCCGATGACTTCCTTGTCTAATTCAGCTATGGAATGCACCGTGATTCCCGTATTCAAGACCTTTATCTCAAACGGTTCTTCTCCAAAATCCATAAGATACCCCAATCGCACGGTTATATCCTTCTCCTCTCCGATCTTCAGTATCCACTTCGCGCAATTATCCCCACACGCGGAGCCATTAAATATATGAGACGGATCGTTATTGATAAGTATCAGAGTCTTCACGCCACCTGACAGCTTCTCCGGTCCGATAGGACCTAGCACGGGGCTCTGTATCAGATTAGGTCCCACGACAGCGGACTTATCTATGTCCTCTATCATGATCTTGGACAGTTCATTTGTTATCCATTCGTCTTCATACTGATTGTTAAAGAATGTATCCGGATCAAAAATATAATTGTCTGCATCAGTCACGCCATAAATAATACTCAGCATATCTGCGCCCCTCATCCTGCTAATACTCGAATCAGTATAGCACATTTATAATGAATCGAACCATCATTCATCATGCCCCTTTCATAGGTGGTTTTATTATAGCATCATACCGAGGCCCTTACCATGGAACATTTATATGAATTTATATGAATGCAATTCCGATCTTTCATTCAGAAAGTTATTATCTTCTGTCAACGAAAGATACGCAGCGGCTTCTTCTGATGCCTGCTGCGTACCTACATGGAATATCAGATCTAGGATGTTGTCGTTTCTTACTTGACCGTCACGGTTATGACGTTCTTTCCGCCGTTCTTTGTGGTAACGGTCACTTTTGCAGTGCCCTTCTTCACGCCCT
>JAFTAP010000066.1 GCA_017455525.1 Lachnospiraceae bacterium | reverse complement strand
CTCCGGACTCATTTTCCTCTTCTCTGCCATCTGCTCTATCTCGGGCATGAAAGCTCCCTTAAGCTCTGATTCTGTTATCCCGCAGAGTCCGCTGTACGCAGCAGTCAATGATATGTCATTCAGCTGATTAAGATCACTGAATAGACTCACCTTGCTGAATTTAGTCACTCCGGTGATGAATACAAATTTGAGATACCTGTCGTAGCTTTTAAGCGTTGAAAAAAATCCCTTGAACACAGCCTTATTATGCTCGATCATCTCTGCATCGGCGCCCTCAAGGAGCGGTTTGTCATATTCATCCACGAGAACTACGACATTCTTCCCTGTGCTTTCGGCTGCCTTTTTTATTAAATACTGAAACCTTATAGACAAGGCACTGTCTGCCTGCTCACATCCGTATATATTTTCCCACTCTTTCAGATGTGCATCCAACACCTGCTCCAACGCATTGTCCGCCCTGAAGTTACTCTTATTAAAATCAATATAGAAAACCGGATACTCCTGCCACGCATCCGGATTCTCCCTCTCAAGCTCTTCGATCTCAAGTCCCGCAAAAAGCTCTTTCTTCCCCTCAAAGTATGCCCTCATTGTAGAGAGCAGCAGGCTCTTTCCGAACCTCCGGGGTCTGCTCAGGAAATAGGGTTTTCCTTCATGAAAAAGCTTGTAAATGTACTGTGTCTTATCTACATACAGATAACCCTCTTTCCTTAGGTCTTCAAAATCCTGTATCCCTATGGGAAGCTTCCTGCTCATATCTCCCATTCCCTCGCTCCTTTACGGAATATCTATACAATACATAATCACCGCTGTCTGATGATTTAAGGCTATCATAAATCGCAGGTGTTTACAACTTGTAAACCGGGTTCGCCATGGAGCGGTCTTCGCGGAAGGCATCATCAAGCACATGATAAAGATTGTTTTCTATCTTCCAATGTTCCCTTTTAAATTTTGTATAATTCCTATAACCCTTAATTCCATCTGACGCTATTCGGTTTTCAATTATCCTTCATGAAAGAACCCTGGATTCAGGTCAATGTTATCGCCCCGTAGGTCTGCGTTCTGCACCGGTCGCCGCTAAACAGATAGCCACAGGCTGTCTTGCGACCCGGGGCAAGCGCGTGGCTTTGCACTAAACTTTAACCTCTCTTCGACAGTTTATTATAATTGGAGTATTGAAATTCTGTTTAAAGAAGTTTAATATAGTAAGGCAATATTTTTTAGATTTCATTTTAGGGAGGTTTTATCATGAAATCAGAGCTTACTATTCAGTACAACAATAAGGACTGCAAGGAGTCAGAGCTTATAGCTATGGCTAAGGAAGCTTTCAAGGCAGCCGGCAACAAGGTTTCGGATATAAAGAAACTCGAGCTTTATGTTCAGCCTGAGAATTCGATCGTTTACTATGTCGTGAACGGAAGCGACGATCTCAAGGGCGAGTTCCAGATCTGATAGTAAAAAAAACCTGTAAAGCAAAAGAGCCGTGACCATATCGGTTGCGGCTCTTGTTTTTACTCTCTGATGTATCCGGCTATCTTACTTGGATTCCTCTATAAGATCGTCTATGACCCTGACAAGGTTTCCTATCTCCGGCTTTGAAAGCTGTGCGTTAGCCCCAAGATGCTCGCCCTTCCTTCTCATTTCTTCATTTACAAGGGATGAGAAAATAACTACAGGTAGATTCTTCGTCGCATCGGTGCTCTTGATAAGCTTCGTAAGCCTGTGACCGTCCATGATGGGCATCTCTATATCAGTAATGACACATCTGACCTTATCGTATACATTCCCTTCCTCTGCGGCATTTGAAATGAAATCCCAAGCTTCCTGTCCGTTCACGCAGTCTATAAGATTCACATAGCCCGCTTCCTTCAGCGAATCGGATATCAGCTTATTAAGCAGTGCTGAATCCTCAGCCATAAGTATCGGGATGTCTCGCCTCTCTCTCTCTCCGAGTTCCTTTATCTCCTCTATCTTAAGTCCCGTCTCAGGAGCTATGTCTGAAACTATCTTCTCGAAATCAAGGATTATGACAAGCTTGTCGTCATACTTTACTATACCCGTGGAAACACCTACGTCAGCGTTATTAACGGTTGCATTAGGCTTTATGATGTCTCTCCATGAAACCCTGTGTATGCCTGATACGGAATCTACATGGAATGCTATATCGAGTTTATTGAAATTAGTGATTATGAAAAGTCCCTTGTCTTCCTGCGTCCCCCTCTGCAGGCAGTTCTTAAGGCTTATGGCAGTTATCATGGTATCCCTCGGCATGAATATGCCCTCTATGCTGGGATGCGCATTAGGCACGGGAGTAACAGGCTGATAAGGGATGATCTCGCTTATCTTAGCCACATTTATGCCGTAGCAGTTATCATCAAGCATGAATTCGAGTATCTCCAGCTCGTTCGTGCCGTTTTCAAGAAGAATATTTGTGTCCATGAACTAACCCTCCAATAAAAGAAACTACCCTATTATACCTTATCTTGGTTTATCTTTCAAACTTATTTATAAAAAGTATTTATCCTTCTCTGCAATACATAGCTCTCCGCATAGAGCGGGGCGTTTGCCTCGACGCCCTCTCCTGTGTCCTCCACGAGAAGCCCCACGTAGCAGTTCGCAATCTTCCATTCGTACATATTCAGATAGTCAGTGCACTGGTAAATATAAGGCACGACATCGAAAAGCCCCTCGACAGATATAGCCTCGTTTAACGGAGTGCCGTCCCACTTTTTCAGATAAGCTACTATCGTATCATCCTGAACCCCGAAAATCTCTCCGGATGCGGGAGACTGATAATATTTGAGGTTTCCGTCCTCTAAAAATCTAAGCTGCGCTATGTCCTCCTGCTCCGCCTCGAAGTCCGTGTAGCTGTAGTTCTCCTTTATCTCGGTCCACGAAGCGCCGATTATATTATTCTCAATAAGTCCCGCCTCGGGAACTACCGCGCTGCCCTCCGGCTCTTTCACATGAGTAGCCGCAAGCAGCGGATCCGTTACCTTGATGTTATTCTGCACGGATATGCCATCTCCCACATCTGGGACCTCCTGCTGTGCAACCGTATCCGAAGCATCTTCCTCCTCGGTCTTATCTTCCGCTTCCTCTGCCTCCTCGGTCTCCTCCTCCGGCTCCTCGGCTGTATCCTCAGTCGATTCTTCCTTCGGCTCTATATGAAGCGTCTCCATGATGGAGTCCCTTTTCATGAAAATAAGGACGCCTATCACGGCAACTATGGCGACTATTATTCCTATGTCCCCTAACCTGTTCTTCATAAATCCCTCTGTCCTTTAACAACGATAAGCCTGACAATCCGAAGATCATCAGGCTTTCTTGTCTTTATTTTGCGTAATCGGTCACTCTTGATTCCCTTATCATGCTCACCTTGACCGTTCCCGGATACTGCATCTCGCCCTCTATGCGCTTTGCAATATCCCTCGCCATGAGCACCATCTCGGAATCATCGACCTGCTCCGGAACAACGATGACCCGGACCTCCCTGCCTGCCTGAATAGCAAAGGATTTCTCGACTCCCTTGAAGGAATCGGCAATATCTTCTAATTGCGTAAGCCTGTTCGTGTAGTTCTCAAGCGTCTCTCTTCTTGCGCCCGGTCTCGCAGCAGATATAGTATCCGCCGCCTGCACGAGACAGGAAATAAGTGATGTAGCTTCTGAATCGCCATGATGCGACTCCACGGCATTTATCACGACAGGAGATTCCTTGAACTTCCTGCATATCTCGGAGCCAAGCTGAACATGGCTTCCTTCCATGTCGTGATCGACCGCCTTACCGATATCGTGCAAAAGTCCTGCTCTCTTGGCAAGCCTTACATCGATACCGCCGATCTCCGAAGCAAGGAGACCGGTAAGCTGAGCTACTTCGATGGAATGCTTCAAGGCATTCTGCCCGTAACTCGTCCTGAATTTCATCTTTCCGAGAAGCTTCACAAGCTCCGGATGAAGACCATGCACTCCTACCTCAAGCGTAGCCGCCTCGCCCTCTTCCTTTATTTGTGACTCTATCTCCCTCTGAGCCTTCTCAACCATCTCCTCGATGCGGGCGGGGTGTATACGTCCGTCCACTATAAGGCGCTCCAGAGCAATACGGGCGACCTCTCTCCTGATAGGATCGAACCCTGACAGTATGACAGCCTCCGGCGTGTCATCAATGATCAGGTCCACTCCCGTCAGAGTTTCTATAGTCCTGATATTCCTGCCTTCCCTTCCGATGATGCGTCCCTTCATCTCATCTCCGGGAAGCTGCACCACCGAAATCGTAGTTTCCGCCACCTGATCCGCAGCACACCGCTGAATGGCACTTACTACGTACTCCTTCGCCTTTTTGTCCGCTTCTTCCTTAGCACGCGACTCATATTCCTTAATCATCACAGCGGACTCGTGCTTCACATCATCTTCTACAATTTTTAAAAGATATTCCTTCGCCTGTTCAGAGGTAAGTCCTGAGATCTTCTCAAGTTCCCGTACGCGTTCTTCATTGAGCTTTGCCACCTTTTCCTTATCCCTAGCAAGCTCCTCCTCTCTGGCAGTAATGCTGGCTTCACGCTTATCGACCGACTCCGCCTTCTTATCGACGGACTCCTCCTTCTGCTGCACCCTGTGCTCAAGCCGTGAGACCTCAGCGCGCCTGTCCTTGATTTCTTTCTCAAGGTCATTCTGCTTCCTGATGGATTCTTCCTTTACCTCAAGAAGTGCCTCGCGCTTCTTTTCCTCAGCTTCCTTAAGTGCATCATCTATTATCTGCCTGGCTTTCTCGTCCGCCCTTCCGATCTTGTCATTGATGACTCTCTCGGTATGTCCGGATGCGATTAACGCCGTGACAACGATAGCGACAACCAGTACAACTGCAAAGATGACAACTAATAATAATGTTGACATTGTACAGGAGTACCTCCTAATTAAGTTTTGGATTGCGTCATGCCTACGCATAACATGACACATCAAAATATAATAAAATGGATTGCAAGCTATGTCAAGTCGGTCATTGCCTGCTTTATAGTATCATAAGCAAAGCCTCGTGTCAGGAGTTTCCTTATGATCTTCTGCCTGCCTTCATACTCTGTTCCGGATATGTCTCCGTATTTTTTCTGAATAAAAGCCCTAATCGTCCCTTCCTCTGATATATTACTATCCTCCATAGCCTTTGATGCAGTCTCCCTGTCTATACCCTTCTCATATAGTTTCTGCTCTATCATACGGCGTGAAAGGGATCCCGACTTTGATGCTATGAACCTCTCCGCATAGTCAAGATCATCTATGTAGTGCTTCTCCTTGCAATATGCTATGGCGGAATCTATAGCCTCTTCGGGATAGTATCCCTCTTTAAGTTTCTTCCTTATCTGCTGCTCCGTGCGCGCCATGTCGTCAAGAAGATAAAGGCATCTCTCCCTTGCCCGCTTTGTAAGGATAGCAAGTATCTCTCCATATACGCCCTCCGTCAACTCCAAGCCCTCTTTCAGCCCGAACTGCCGTATCTCCTTTGAATATAAGCAGAAAGCCGGTGCATCTTCGTCAAGGTACACCAGCCTCCTGTTCTCTTTATAGTCCTCTATCTTATATATTTCCCTTTGCATCGCATTTATGCCGGTGTCTCTACTCCTCTGCATCCTCATCAGCATCAACAGGCTCCGCCGCCTTGCGTCCTCTTGTCTTCTTCCCTGCTGCAAGCTCTTTGACATCTGCATCATCCGCTGCATCTAAAGCCTCACCCTCAATAAGTCCGTAGTGCGACCTTATCTTCCTGTCAACCTCCTCACATACATCGGGGTTCTGCTCAAGGAAAAGCTTGGCATTCTCCCTGCCCTGTCCTATCTTATCACCGTTATATGCGTACCATGCGCCGCTCTTATTAATAATGTCAAGGTTCGCAGCAAGATCTACTATGTCGCCTGTCGTGGATATGCCCTTTCCGAACATGATATCGAACTCTGCTACCTTGAAAGGAGGGGCGACCTTATTCTTAACGACCTTTACTCTCGTCCTGTTACCTATTATCTGTCCGGACTGCTGTATCTTATCTATGCGTCTAACATCAAGCCTTACGGATGAATAAAACTTCAACGCATTACCGCCCGTCGTGGTCTCCGGATTGCCGAACATCACGCCTATCTTCTCCCGGAGCTGATTTATGAAGACAACGGTGCAGTTGGTCTTGCTGATGATGCCTGTAAGCTTCCTCAATGCCTGCGACATAAGGCGCGCCTGAAGACCCATGTGGGAATCTCCCATATTTCCTTCAATTTCATCCTTGGGGACAAGCGCCGCAACCGAGTCAACGACGACGATATCCATAGCGCCGGATCTCACCATCGTCTCGCATATCTCTAATGCCTGTTCTCCCGAATCAGGCTGCGATATATATAAATTATCAATGTCTACGCCTATATTCTTTGCATACTCCGGATCAAGCGCATGCTCTGCGTCCACGAAGCCAGCTATACCACCCATCTTCTGTGCCTCCGCTATCATGTGAAGCGTGAGAGTGGTCTTACCTGATGACTCTGATCCGTATATCTCTATGATCCTGCCTCTCGGTATGCCTCCTATCCCAAGCGCTATGTCAAGTGAGAGCGAGCCTGTGGGGATAGCCCCTATACCCATATCTGCGGTACTCTCGCCAAGCTTCATAACAGAGCCCTTACCGAACTGCTTCTCTATCTGCGATATCGCAACGTCCAATGCCTTGATCTTCTCTGAATTATCCATATTTTTCATTCTCCATTCTTCGAACAGCTGTTCGCTTTCCAATATACTATACTAAAATCAAAACTGTGTCAACATATTTTTTTCATATCATAAACATCACCTCTTTCCGCCTGTTTTCAAGCATTTTAAGGTGGAATAATTGCGGCGAATACCGCATAAGCTAAATATAAAAATGAGTGCACCAGACATTGGATGCACTCAATAAAATAGCATAGAAATATTAATAATGCAAATACAGCCTTAAGTGACGCTTAAGGAAAGCGTCACTTAACCTGCCTATGGCAGGCAGCCCCTTCGGGGCTGGGCAAATACCGGTTGAATCACATGCAGCGGAGGCATGTGATTCAATCCTTCGGACAGGACTCTTCGAGTCCTGCCAAATACGAAGTGTAAAATCCTGATGGATTTTACACTTCTACGTTCGCTTCCTCCATGGCGTCCTCTACAGGACCGCTTTCGCTGGCTATCGCCTTGAACTCCTCTCTTGAATTCCTGAAAGCCTCCATAAGCTTCGGATTGAACGCTCCGCAGTCGCCGTTAAGTATCATCTGGAAAGCGACGTCGAACGTATACGCCTTTTTGTAAAGGCTCTCGCTTATAAGCGCCTCGAAGCAGTCCGTCACCGATACGAGCTGCGCAGCCATAGGGATGTCGTCGCCCTTTAGATTCTCAGGATACCCCCTGCCGTCGTACTTCTCATGATGCGAGCGGGCGATCTCCTTGCAGTACTCCATGAGCTCCTTGTCCCAGTTATCCGCAATCTGGGCTATAATGTCGTACCCCCTTATGGTATGACTCTTCATATAATCAAATTCCTCGGAAGTATATTTACCGGGCTTGAATAAGATATTATCGGGGATCATTATCTTCCCTATGTCATGCAATGCGCTTGCTGCCGTTATCTGTCCGATCTTCTCATCATCAAGCTTGTATTCTGGGAATTCCTTCATCATATGCTCCGCAAGCACCTTCGTGAAAGCCTTGACCCGCCTTATATGCTCGTGATTCTCGGTGTTACGGTACTCGACTATCGTACCAAGGGAATCCATAAGATTGACATTATCTATCTTCTGCTGCTTCGCCTGCTGCTCAAGGACCTTATTCTGGCTTTGAAGCACGCGGGCAAATTTACGAAGCTTATCATTGCTCTCACGCCTCGACTTATATAGAGAATCCAGCTTCTTAACCCTCTGCAGCACCATGTCGCTCTCATAAGGCTTTCTTATAAAATCAGAGATGCCATAGCTGAAGCATTGATCGACGACATCAAGATTGTCCTCTCCAGTGCATACCATGACCGGAAACTCGTCTATGATCTTCATTTCATTCATCTTCTTCAAGACATCTACACCGCCCATCTTTGGCATCACAAGGTCGAGCAGGAGCACGGCAATCTCTTCCCTGTACTGCGACAGCATATTCACGGCCTCAACGCCGTTAACCGCCTCCATAATCTTATAATCGCTCTTTAGGATTTCTTTCAGTATGTCCCTGTTCGTGCTCTGATCATCTACAATAAGAACTGTGTCTCTCATGTTCCCACCTCTGTAAGTCCCAATCTATATCTTATCCATCCTGTTTTTCAGGCTCCCGACACCGTGACTCCTGCGCCTACACCGCCTGCTCCCCTCAGCACGATATATCTCTCGCCCCGGGCTTCCCATTTATTACCATTCAGATTGCAGTTCACGCCCTCATGCGCTATGCCGTCTATGCGTATGGAAGCCTCCCTGCTATACATGATCTGCAGACGGAGCCTCTCACTCTCGGATCTAAGCTCCTCCTGCTGTTTATTGATAGTGAATATAGCATTGTCGATCTTCTTATACATGGGCATGTCATTCCTGACCTCAGGCGGATACTTGATCTGGAATTCCTTCAAAGAATTATTAAGAAGCATGAGCTGCTTATTATTATCCTTCATTTTATCGGTTATCTCCCTGACCCTCTCCGCTATCTCAGGGTCAGGTCCTAACTGCAGCTGAGTCGCAGTCCCGGTGCTGTTGCCCACGTTATTCACCCTGTATCCTAGCGAAGCGAAGCACTTGCCGCCAAGTATAGTGCCGCTCGACCGGATCCATCCCTTTGCATGCAGCAGGCTGTTAACGCTCCTGCTTACCTCCACGTCCTTGTCACTCATGACTATGACGCTCTCGAAGAACTTGCTGAAGATATTACCCTTGGCCTTGACTTTTCCATGCCGTCCGGCATTCATGCCGCGGTTGAGCCTTACCGTACCATCAGATATTATCTCGGCTCCTCCCACATTCCCGTCAATAACGACATCACCCGTAGCCTTGATCACCGCGCCATTTTCTACGTTGCCCTTCACATGCACGCTTCCGTCAAAATCAACATTACCGGTGGCAAGCGTCACGTCATTAACCTCCATATGCCTTATGACCCTGAGTATGCTCCCCTCAAGCGTGACCATTCCGTCAATCGCAGCCGAATAGGTATGCTTGTCCTCGGATATATTAAAGCCCTCCCCCTTAAGAAGACCCTGTTCTATGCCCCTCTTACCGCTTATCGGAACTCCGTCTACAGTATAACCTTCCTGTCCCTCCTCTGCGTCATGATACACCGCCAGCACGTCACCCTCCTTGACGATGCTGTAGTTGTCCATGTTCTGATAATCCACCGAACCGTCTTCAAGTATCTTCGGTTTCCTGTCCACCTCTGTCTTAAAGAAGTATTCATATCTTCCGTCAGCGCCCTTCCTCGGGATACTGCCCTGTGCTATAAGAAGCGGGGTCTTGTCATGCCTGCCCTCGCATATCTTATTTATATTCTCTTCAATAAGCCCATGTCTTACATCATTTTCATCCAAGCTTGCAATAAGTGAATTCCTGTCCAGCTTCTTTCCCTCATGCTTCATCGTAATATACGCTTCTATTCCGCCGCTTGTGATGCTGAGCTCGTAGTCATCGGAGCTTACGGATCTGTCCTCTGCACCCTCTGAGAGGATTATGCGACGCTTT
This sequence comes from Lachnospiraceae bacterium, assembly GCA_017455525.1. Classification (GTDB taxonomy): domain Bacteria; phylum Bacillota; class Clostridia; order Lachnospirales; family Lachnospiraceae; genus NK4A144. The sequence goes on along the minus strand of JAFTAP010000066.1, from coordinate 18,493 downwards.
CGCATCTCATTGCTCGTATACATGAGGGAGCTGTACTTCGAGACATCGAGACCCTCCGCCAGACCGAGCCTTATCTCCCTCATCTGCTCCCAGTCATAATAAGGGTTAGCGTACTTGCTTATATCCAGACGGTTCTCAAGTCCCCGTCTTATCTCCCTCATCTGCCTCCAGCCGAAACGTATGTCAGAGTAGGTAGATACATCGATATCCTCTTCAAGGCCTATCCTTACCTCGGCAATCGCGGCTCCACGGAAATCCGGCTCTATGTAAGCGTCCAGCTCTATGTTATTTTTCAGAGCAAGCCTTATCTGATATAATGCCTCGGGGTCGTAACCCTCTTCCACGTATTTATTTATGTCGAGTTTTTCTTCTTTTGATTTACGGATCTGCTTTAAGATTCCGGCGCTGTACCTGGTCTTATCCGAGATATCGATACCATTCTTCAAGCCCTTACGGACCTGATGCATCTTTTCGTATGTAAGATCCGGCTTGGCATAAACCGACACGTCCACGCCTTCTTCAAGCCCGGTGAAGATCTCCTCCATCTGCATCCAGTCAAACTCAGGCTTGACATAGGGCTTCACATCAAGCCCGGACGCGAGCGCCATCCTTATCTGACGCATCTGGACCGCAAGGAAATCAGGATTTTCATATATAGAGGTGTCAAGAGAGGCTTTTTTTCCCTCTTCTATCTCAAATAGTTGGTCGTTAGTGTACTCAGCCAATGTAATTTACCAAAAATCAAAACCTGTCAAATTTCGCTACTTATAATACCATACCCCCCCGAATTGCACAACACAGGGGCAGATGATGCAAGCCGTCCGCATGCATTATTCAAGTAATACTAACATATCCATGCATGGACATATCAAGTAGTTTTTTTACTTTCTGAGAAAGTCCTCTCCGTCAGGTTTTCGAGCAGACATTGTCTTAAAAGCGTAAGAGCTGCCGCTGTGGCGCTTTCCCTTACTTTCTCACGTTCCCCGGAGAATAAATACTTCTTTACTTTTACTTTGCCAAGCACCGATACACCTATATAGGTAAGACCTACGGGCTTTTCCTCGGTGCCTCCGTCGGGTCCTGCTATGCCGGTCAGGGATATCGCCGCATCGGATTTTGCAGCGGTGGCACAGCCCTTTGCCATCTCCTTGGCGCACTGCTCCGAGACCGCCCCGTATTTATCAAGAGTAGAGCGCTTAACTCCGAGATACTTCCTCTTGGACTTATTTGAATAAGTGATGAAGCCCATCTTTATGACATCGGACGCTCCGGGCACATTTATAAGCCTGCTCGTGGTCATGCCGCCTGTAAGCGACTCGGCCGTAGCAAGGGTAAGTTTGTTCTCATTTAAGAGCTGCATGACCGCCGCCTCTAATGTCACACTCTCATCTGTAGTGAATATCTTCGAGCCAAAACGCTTCTTTATCTCCTTCACGACAGGCTTAACAAGCTTATGTGCTTCCTTCTCGCTATCCGCCCTCGCCGTTACCCTAACATGCACTTCGCCGGTCTTTGCGTAGGTCGCTATCGTAGGATTTTTCTGCGCATCAATAAGGTCTTTCAGGTCAGTCTCTACGAAGCTCTCTCCCGAGCCGCATATCTTAACCATCTCCGTATAGAACGTCTCCCCGGACACGCTCTTTAAGTATGGCACGACCTGTGCGTCCCACATAGGGATAAGCTCGTTCGGAGGTCCGGGAAGCAATATAGTCGTCACATTCTCGCCCTCCGCTATGATCCCCGGAGCCGTACCGTTCTTATTGTAGAGAACCTTCGCACCTTCCGGCACATAAGCCTGCTTCTTATTATTGTCCGTCATCTTGAGATTCCGCTTCTCGAAGAACTTCTGTATCTGCTTCCACGCCTTGTCGTCAAGGACTAATTTATGTCCCATAGCCTTTGCGACGGTCTCTTTGGTAAGATCGTCCTCGGTAGGTCCCAGGCCTCCTGACAGTATTACTATGTCTGCTCTTTTTGCGGATTCATTAAAAAGCTCTGAAAGCCTTGAATCATTATCGCCTACGACGGTCTGGTAGTAGCAGGAAATGCCGAGTCCCGCAAGTCCCTCCGCAATATATGCGGCGTTGGTGTTCACTATGTTTCCCATCAGTATCTCTGTGCCGACACAGATTATCTCTGCTTTCATAAATTACTGTCTCCTCTCTGTTCCATACCCGTCAAACGATTATATTATATCGCATCCACCATACTCGTAAAAAACGCTAAGCATTTTTCTGATCGATCATCACGTTCTTATTCTTCACTATATAATCAACAAGCGACACTATGGTTAATACCAACGCGATATATGTAAATACAGTCGCTGTTACCTTCCATGCGGGGTGGTCTATGTCTGCTATCAGCATGATGACCATTATCATCTGAAACGTGGTCTTGAACTTACCCCAATATGACGCTGCTATAACGACATTCTTCTCCGCCGCTATGATGCGGAAGCCCGATATGATGAACTCTCTCGCCACTATGATTATGACTATCCATGATTTCAGAAGTCCTAATTCCACGAGGCAGATCATGGCGGATATGACTAATATCTTATCAGCGAGCGGATCTGCGAATTTGCCGAAGGTCGTGACGAGGTCGTATTTCCTTGCGATCTTACCGTCCAATAAATCGGTCAGCGAAGCGATGATGAATATAGCAAGCGCCACCCATTTTGAGGCGTCACCTAAGCAGTTCGTCATTAGGATGACGACAAAAAATGGGATCAGGATTACTCTGAATAATGTTAATTTATTTGGCAAGTTCATTTCCATATGTTTATTATCTCCCGTCCGCATTGACTTCTCCAATTAAATCATATCCATCAGCACCAGTTATGGTCACGTTTATCAACTCTCCGCTTAGGATGTCCTGTCGGGGTGACTTCACGAAAACGTATCCGTCTACGTCGGGGGCGTCCATGTAGCTCCGTCCTATGTAGATGTCCTCCTCGGGAAGTCTCCCTTCTATCATAACGGATAATTCCCTGCCTGTCATCTTAGACGCATTATCGAAGGCTATCTCCTGCTGGGCTTCCATGATTTCCCTGCATCTGCGCTTCTTCGTCGCATGATGTATCTGTCCGGACATTGCTCCCGCTACAGTATCTTCCTCACGGGAATATGCGAAACATCCGAGACGTTCAAATCTCATGTCTCTTACGAAATCAAGAAGCTCTTTGTGCTCGTCCTCCGTTTCAGTGGGAAATCCCGATATAAGCGTAGTTCGCAGAGCTATATCGGGTATCTCGTTTCGTAGCTTATATATTATGTCGACTAGCTCCTGCTTTCTTGTCTTCCTCCCCATAAGCTTTAATATCCTGTCAGAGCAATGCTGTATAGGGATATCGAGATAATGGCATATCCTGGGTTCCCCTTTAATACAGTCTATAAGCCCGTCGTATATTTCTTCAGGATAACAGTACATGAGCCGGATCCATTCAATGCCCTCTATTCTGCACAGTTTCTCAAGTAATAAATGAAGTGATTTCTCTCCGTATATGTCCGTGCCGTATACAGTTGTTTCCTGTGCTACTAGTACCAGCTCCCGTACTCCCCTCACAGCAAGCCTATTGGCATCGCTGACAAGAGTTTCCATCGGTACTGATCTATATCGTCCCCTGACCTTCGGTATCACGCAATAAGTACAGTTCTTATTGCATCCGTCGGCGATTTTCAGATATGCCGTATGGTTTATCCCGGCAGGCTCAAGCTTGCCGTCCAGATACACGTACCTGTCGATGCCTTCGATATGCCTAGGTTTTCCGCCTTTTAATACCTCATCCACGGCAGACGCTATGCTGTCTATCGCAGTCGTTCCGACTATGGCGTCAACCTCCGGCATTTCTTTTTTTATTTCATCCGCATACCTCTGTGCGAGACAACCGCAGACAATAAGACCCTTAAGCCTGCCCTGCGACTTCTTCTCTCCCATCTCTATGATGGTGTTTATGCTCTCTTCCTTCGCATCCCCGATGAAGCAGCAGGAATTTATTATAATAATATCAGCCTCGTTCTCGTCGTCAGTAATCTCATAGCCCTTCGACCTTAAAAGCCCTATCATCTGTGCCGAATCGACGAGATTCTTATCGCATCCCAAGGACACAAAAAAAATCCTGACAGCATCAGGATTTTTTTTTGAAGCGCTATATTCAGACGAAAGCCTCATCCTGCTCACGGCTCTCTATCTTGAGTTTTCCCTCGTAGAGCTCCTCTACCGCAGTTGACAAAGGCTTATCGTACTCCGTGGTCTCTATCATCGGATCCAGACCATCCACTATCTGCCTTGCCCGCTTTGCCGTAGCAAGCACGATAGAATACCTCGAATTGACAATGGGTGCGTCGCCCTCCTGCACGTCCGCATTCACGACGTCCATCAGATCTCCGTATGACGGGTGTAACATTATTTATTCCCTCCTATTTCTTTCAGTTCAGTTTTAATCCTCTCAATCAGCTCTGCCTCATGTCTCACGGTATGATGCGCAGTCTGTATTGCTTCATGCACTCTCCTCGTGCAATCATCTATATTATCATTTATTATAAGATAATCATAGTCCTTTATGCATAAAGCTTCCTCTGACGCCCGCTTCATACGTTTTGCTATGACCTCATCCGTCTCGGTGCCTCTGCCCTTAAGCCTTTTATATAGCTCATCTGCACTCGGCGGAGTAAGGAATATCAGCAGGGTGTCGGGATATTTCTTCTTTATCTGCATAGCTCCCTGAAGCTCTATCTCAAGGACTACATCCTTCCCCTCGTCCATCTTGCTGAAGACGAAGTCCTTCGGCGTGCCATAGTAATTCTCTACATATTCGGCGTATTCGAGAAGGGCGTCCTGACGTATCATCTCCTCGAACTCTTCCCTTGTCTTGAAGAAATAGCTTATCCCTTCTTCCTCTCCGGGTCTGGGTTTCCTGGATGTAGCCGACACTGACAGGGCGTAATTATCATGCCCCTCTATCAGCTTCTTCATCACGGTTCCCTTGCCTGAACCCGCAAACCCCGAAACGACTGTAAGTATACCACGCCCGGCGTCAGACATTCAAATGTCCCCCTCTTTCCGAATAATAGCCCGACGGATTGTTACGTGCTTCGCACTCCCGAAATCGGGCTTTCATTCTATGTTTTGAACTTGCTCTCTTATCTTCTCTATAACCGTCTTTAGCTCTATCGCCTTATCCGTAAGAGCCAGATCGCCTGATTTTGAAAGCGTCGTATTCGCTTCCCGGTTCATCTCCTGTGCGATAAAGTCAAGCTTTCTCCCACAGGCTCCGCCTTCACGCAGGGCATCCTGCATAGCCTTCACGTGGCTCTTAAGACGCACTATCTCCTCGTCAACGCAGATCTTATCAGCGTATATAGTAACTTCCGTGACAATACGTGCCTCATCCGCTTTCACATCTAATGTAGCCAGCATGTCGCGCAGCTTATCCTCAAGCTTCTTCCTGTATTCAGTCACTATCTCCGGCGAATGGCTCTCGATGAATTCCACATATCCCGCCATATCGGAAAGCTTGCTAAGAAGGTCATTGCGCAGGTTCTCGCCCTCTTTCTCACGAGCAGAGACGAACTTCTCGCAAGCAAGCCTCACCGCTTTCTCTAAAGACATCCAGAGCTCGTCCTCGTCAGTCTCCACGTCCTCCATAGTGAAGACATCGGGAAATCTCGCAAGCACGGAAAGCCTTGTGTCATTCGGAAGCCCGAAGTCGTCCGCCATCTCCTGCATGTATTTCATATATTCGTGAGCGAGAGCGGAATTATACTTCACGGTCTCCGCCGCCTCGTTATAATCTTCGAGGGAGATAAAGACATCGACCTTCCCTCTCTCCATGTACTCCTTCATCACATTCCTGATGTCCGCCTCGAATGCCGTAAGCTTCTTAGGAAGCTTGATCGAAGCCTCCAGATACCTGTGATTCACCGCCTTGATCTCTACGGTGTATTTCCTGTTATTCTCCGTGACCTCGCCCCTGCCGAAGCCCGTCATACTCTTAATAGTCATAATACTCTCTCAAAATATCAGTAATTAAATCTGCATAACTAACCTTATTATTTTATCATTTCTTTAACTACAAGGCAAAATGCACTTTCCTACTGACCAAGCTTCATATCTCCATCCTTGACCCAGCCCGCCTTGCGAAGACACATGTTTATGAGCGGACAAAGCAAGGCGGGAAGCACGAAGGAAATAAGGACAAGTCCTGTCCAATCCATAGCTGTTATAGCGGATTTGACGCCTGAAGCTACATCATTCACCCAGCCTGTATATACTCCTATCTGACCCACGAAGCCGCAGGTCCCCATTCCTGACGATACCGGCGTGCCGTTCATCTGCAGCTTGAAAACGCAGGTCGCAAGAGGCCCTGTTATGGCAGAGGTTATTATCGGCGCTATCCAGATACGGGGATTCTTAACTATATTTCCCATCTGAAGCATGGACGTGCCTATTCCCTGTGAAATAAGACCGCCCCATTTATTCTCCTTAAATGACATCACCGCAAAGCCTATCATCTGCGCCGAGCAGCCCGCAACCGCCGCTCCTCCGGCAAGTCCCGTAAGAGACAGCGCCGCACAGATAGCCGCAGACGAGATAGGCAAGGTAAGAGCAACACCTACTATCACCGATACAAGGATACCCATTAAGAATGGCTGCAATTCCGTAGCCCACATGATAAGCTTTCCTACCTGGCTTGCAGCCCTCCCTAAAGCCGGAGCCCACCATGCAGAAAGCCCTATGCCAACCCCTATAGTAACAAGCGGCGTTACGAGTATGTCTATCTTCGTCTCCTTAGATACAGCCTTCCCTATCTCTGAGGCGATTATAGCAATGAATAAGACAGCAAGCGGACCGCCCGCACCGCCTAATGCGTTCGATGCAAAGCCCACCGTCACAAGTGAGAATAAAACCAGCGGCGGACACTTCAAGGCATACCCGATAGCAACCGCCATGGCAGGACCGCTCATTGCGGAAGCCAGCCCGCCTACCGTGTATTCCGCACCGCCTATAGTTGCCACAGAAGCAGTCAGAAAACCTATATTAAACTGCGTCCCGATCGTATTTATTATAGTTCCGATAAGCAGGGAACAGAAAAGCCCCTGCGCCATAGCTCCAAGAGCGTCTATCCCGTACCGCTTCAAGGATATCTCTATATCCTTTTTCTTCATGAAAGACTTTATTTTATCCCTACCGTCAGCCATCCTTACAATTCCTTCCTGTACCTGTATTCCTTCATTCGATATCCGATTATCTTTTCTTATCCGAAGCGATAAGTCTAAGCTTGGCAGCCCTTGTCATCTGCTTTATCCGCCATTCTCTTTTCATCGCTTCCTCTTTGGTGTCAAAAGTTTCAAGATGCACGACCTTCACCGGAAGCCTTGATTTGGTATACTTCGCTCCTCTGCCGGCATTATGCGCCGCAAGCCTCTTATCTATATCATTAGTCCAACCGCAGTACAGACTACCGTCCGAGCACTGTAGGATATATGTATAGTTCATCTGAATTAAAACCCGATCCCGCAATCATTATTTTATATATACTGCATGCTCCCGGCATAAATACCACTTCACAAAATTATCAGCGGCAAATCTGCCGCTGAATTACGGTTAAAGCTTCTCTATATAATAAATATAACAATTTTATTCTTTCCCCGACTGTTCATGGTGCATTCTCTTATTCTCATACATAAGCTCATCCGCAAGGGTTATCGCCTCTTCCATAGCCGCATTTCCCCTGTATATACCGACGCTTAGCTGTACCTTTATTCCCTCAGCATCCCTTGATCTGTCAAAGGCTTCCTGTATATTGTCAAATCTCTCCTTAAGCTCATCATCGCTTAACTCATTCCTTGATAAGATCACGAACTCGTCACCGCCCATTCGTGCCACTATCTCATGCTGGAACTTAAACTGCAGCTCCCTGGACACCAGACGCAGGATAGCATCGCCCTTGTCATGTCCGTAGGTGTCATTTATGTGCTTAAAGTAATCTATATCAATATAAACTATCGTCTTCTGTCCCACATACCGGCTGTCGCCGACCTGATACAGATACCTTCTGTTATAAAGCCCTGACAGCGGATCGGTCGTCGCCATCATATGAAGCTGCTTCTCATATTCCCTCTGCTTAGTGACATCCTGTGCTATACCAGCCGTAGCTATGACCGTACCCCTGGCCGTCCTCAAAGGAGTCTTATAAGTCACCATAGTCCTCATTCCATAAGGCGTGTTAACAAGCTCCTCGAAGGTACATGTCTTGCCTGCTTCAAGAGTCTTCTCCTCTGACTCCTGACACGCATATGCCTCATCCTCAGTGACTCCCCAGATATACGCATGCTTCCTGCCTTCTATGTCATCCTTCGTCTTAGTCACTACCTTGCAGAAAGGAGTATTCACGTTAAAATGATCTCCGTTTAAGGCCTTATACCATACCATGTCAGGCGTGGAATTTATCGTGGTATCGAGCATGCTCCAAGTAAGCTCAAGCCTGTATTCATTTATCAGGCTGTCTATCACATACCTCACCTGATGCCTGAATAAAAGCTCCTTCTCATTAGGATTGACTATGGCTTGTATCCTCCCCCTTACATCCGGCACATCATCACCCAGATATACTGTATGCAGGAACTCATTGTCTCCGAAATCCATGTCCTTGTCGTCATCAGTTATAAGTATTCCCAGATGCTTATAATCTAACTCGTCAAGGTTCACCCCGCTGTCAGACACGGTAATGTCCGTATCAGTCAGGACATACTGCTTAGCAACATCCTTTGCCATGAGGCACGCATTACTGTCACCGTGAATATACACAATAACACTAAGCTTAACCATACAAATCAATCCCTCGCTTTGTATACAAATTTCCCCTTAGATTATGAACTCAATATGAACTGTTGTCAACTGCCGAGCGCCTTGCGATATAAGATCGTCGCCATATTGAACACTTATTTTTGCATACAGCTCGAAATATAACAAGAGACTGCCACCAGATGATGACAGCCCCTTCGTTTTTGTTTAAGAAATATGTGCTGCTTCCTACTTCCAGTTAGCATCGTTAGCTGCCGCCGCAAGCTCTGCTCTTCTGTCGTCTATGTTCTGAAGAACCTCATCAGAAGTCATGTCGCCGATGAAGAGAGCCGCAAGGTCGGCGTTGATATCCATCCACTGCTCATTGTAATAAAGCACTACATCCTGAAGCACCATGCCTGAGTGATCATCATCGTAGCTGCTAAGGAAATCAAGAGTAGTCTTTGAATACTCAGGTGTCTGACCTACTTCTACAGGAATGTTCTCAACGTCTGCCGCCTCATCAATAAGGTACTGCACGTTATCTTTCTCAAGAAGGAAAGCAAGGTACTGCTTCGCAGCATCGATATTAGGCGATCCGCTGTAGATGAAGCGTGAAGGTCCGGTAGGGTGAATGTTCAGATACTGGTTGTCGCAAAGAGGAAGCAGGAAGAGCCCGAAATCATCCTCCGTGTAACCCTCCGTATTCATCTCGCTTGCAACTATCGTTTTGATCGCGCCGGGCTTAAGCATGCACATAGCGAACTCACCGCTTGCAAGATACCCCTCAGCGTCTGCGAACTCATCACTTAAAGCATTGTCGCCGAAGTAACCATTGTCATAAAGCTCCTTAAGCTGATCTACCGCAAGCTTCATGTCTGCGTCATCGGCAAAGGTTGCCGTGTTGTTATTAAGCTTATCGATGATGCCGGGGTTCTTCTTGTCATGAACCTGTGCATTCTCGGTCCAGAGCATAAGCAGATGCCAGCCGTCAGCCATAGGCTCATAGATAGGCGTAACGCCTGATGCCGCAAGCTTGTCGCAGGTATCCTTAAGCTCTGCGAAGGTCGTGGGAACAGATGCGCCCGCTGCTTCAAAAAGCTTCTTATTGTAGACCATGTAGTAGTCAGTAGTCGTGTCATAATAAGTAAGACCATAGTTCTTGCCGTCAACGCCTGTCTGCTCCGCAGAGAAAACGCTGTATGCGTCAGCCCATGACTCATTTGAAAGGTCAACCGCATTCTCCTCTACATTGTATGTAGTCTTAAGAGCGAAACCGGACTGCGCTCCCCAGATATCAGGTCCCTCTCCGCTGTTGAGCCTCGTAAGAAGCAGATCCTGATACTGATCAGCGGGAACTATCTGATAGTCCACATGGATACCGGTCTCCTCCTCGAACTTCTTGCCAAGCTCCTGCTCCGCATCCTCTACCCAGTCCTGGCTTGCCATGACAGTGATCGTCGTGCCTGCAGCAGAAGAATCCGCTGAAGCATCCGCTGCTGCGTCTGCGCTCTCATCAGCAGCCGGAGCTTCCTCCTTCTCCTCTGCCGCAGGAGCAGCCTCTTCCTCTGCAGCTGCAGCAGGCTCCGCATTAGCTGCCGCCGACATGTCTCCGCCGCCGCTGCATGCCGTCAGAGAGAATACAAGCGCGCCGCAAAGCAATAGTGATACAAGTTTCTTTTTCATTACGTCCTCCTTATATAGTATTATTTTATATAGTAATAGACTTTTCTGTCTAAAACCTACCCCTTTACGGCACCCGCCGTCTGTCCGCCTACAATGTATTTCTGGCATGCAAGGTATATGATTATGACCGGAGCGCAGGTAAGCAATACATCGGCACAGATAAGGTTCCACTTCATTTCATACTGTCCGAAGAAATTATATATAGCGAGCGTCATAGGCCACTTCTCAGATGAATGAAGGAAGTACAAAGGCATCATGAACTCATTCCAGCAGTTAAGGAAGCAAAGAACCCCTGCCGTTACTATGGCACTCTTAAGCATCGGGAATACCACCTTCCAGTAAAGCTGCATCGGACTGCATCCATCGAGTATCGCCGCTTCGTCAAGCTCCACAGGTATCTTAGACACAAAGCCGTATATAAGAAAGACCGTGAACGGCGTCTGCAGTGCCATATATAAAAGTATGATGCCTAAAGCCGTATTCGTAAGATGAAGCGTGAGCATCGTCTTGGTCAGAGTCACATAGTTTATAGGTATTACCATTCCGAGAACGACATACATATATACGACGTTCATTCCCTTGGAGCGTCTGCGGGAGAACACATAAGCCGCCATAGCTCCGAACATGACCGTGATTATAGTACCAGCACCGGCATACAGAAGGCTGTTAAGGAAGCTTCGTATAAGCTTTCCCTTCTCGATGACGGTAGCAAAGTTCGAGAATATCCACTGCTTCGGAAGCTGCAGATTCATGTTTATCGTCTCGCCGTCCGCCTTGAATGCATTAAGCAGGACAAGGAGCATTGGAACGATCACAAGAAGCGATGCGAACCAGGCGAGTATGTTCTTTAATATGACCTGAACGGTCTTGCTTCCCGCACTTCTCTCCATCACTCAACCACCTCGTCTTTTGTCAGGATCTTCACCATGAAGTAACCGATTATCACCATGAATATGAAGAGTATCGAGCTTATCGTCGTACCCTCGGCGTATAGTCCCTTGCTCATCATCTTATAAACTGCCGTATAAAGAACCTCTGTCCTGTGTCCGGGTCCGCCGTTCGTCAAAGCGTATACCATATCGAAGACCTTAAGTCCGTAAATCACGTTCAGCACGATAGTAACCGCGAGAGTCTGTCTGAGCATCGGGATAGTGACAAAACGGAACCTCTGCCATGCGTTCGCTCCGTCTATCGCCGCAGCCTCGAAGTATGTATCAGGTATAGCAAGTATTCCCGCTATAAGAAGCGTCATAATGTAGCCTACGCCTCTCCAGATATCCACTGCCATTACGGAGCCAAAAGCGATCTTAGGATCGACGAGCCACTTCTTTGCAAGGAAGTCAAGCCCTATCGTCCTTAAGAAATTATTGAGAAACCCCGTCTTGGGATTAAGTATCGACGTGAACACTAGTCCTGTCACAAGTATCGGAAGCACGGAAGGCAGATATAGGATTCCACGGTGGAAGTTCTTCATCTTGATATTACGGCTTAATGCTACCGCAAATAAAAGACCCAGCCCCGTCTTAAATATAACCGTCACGAAGGTAAACGTGATCGTATTCGAGATATATCGAAGATAATCCTTCTTTCCCGAAAATACCGTAACGAAATTATCAAATCCTATAAAATGTATTTCCTTTGAATATGCAGACCAATCGGTAAAGCTGTATCCTATACCCATGATTCCCGGCACAAGGCTTAATATCGTATAGATAAGCACCGATCCAATGACAAAATACCAAGGATAGACCTTCTCTTTTTTCATTTAACAAATACCCCCATACTTGGCATGAGGTGGTGCTAAACGTCCTGTGGACGTTTGCTTAGCACCGACCGTAGCGGAGCGGAGACCTGCGCCTTGGCGCAGACGGAGTCCTGATGCCGATCAATGACTTTCAATTAGCTTTATGCTAAAAATGTACCCGAAAAGCATGGTAATCCATACTGTACCTATTTTCCATGTAGGGATTTGTCTAAGATTTGTATATTTTTAACCTTTGGCATGAGGTGGCTGCGCTTTAGCGCAGACGGAGTCCTGATGCCTGTACCGATTTATTGTAACTGAAACTTCTTCCGATACGCGGTCGGATTCTCCCCCACTTCCTTGCGGAAGGTCCTGCTGAAATAAAACTGGTCGGGATAGCCTGACAGCTCGCCGACTCTTGCTATAGGTTCATCCGTAGATGTAAGCAGACGCTTCGCTTCTTTTATCCTGATATCGGTAAGATACCTTACCGGAGACTTACCCATGCTGCGGGTGAATACCTTGCTAAGATACGCAGAAGAAAAACCGAAGCTGCCCGCAAGCGTTCCGAAGTCTATCTCTTCCCTGAAATGCTCCCTGATGTATTCCTCTGTCTGTCTTACGATATCCTCCGCGCTCTTCCCCGATAAGGAAGCCTCATCGGGAAGCTCATATCTCGTATGAAGCTTAAGGTTTATCTTATCCAATATAGCTGCAAGATCTTCCTCCGACACGGGCTTTAATAAGTAATCAAAGACTCCCTGACGTATCGCTTCCTGTGCATATTCAAAATCCGCATAGCCGGTGAGTATCACGGTTATTATCTCCGGATATTTTTCATGAACATTCCTTGCAAGCTCAAGCCCGTCCATCTCCGGCATCCTTATATCCGTGAATACGACCTGATAATCCCCTCCCTCTAATGCTTTCAATGCGGATCTGCCCTCTCCGCACTCACCCGCTATCTTAAAGTTAGAATCAGCTTCCGCAATCTTCCTTGCGAGCGACTGCCGCAGCATATATTCATCATCAACTAACAGCACTTTATAATGGTCTATCTTTATCATCAATCCTCCTGCATATCACTCCCGGAAGCATCCCGCACATGTCCTCCGACCGTGACAAAAGCCCCGCCCTCCTTGCGGTTTCCGAAATCAAAGACAAAGGGTATGCCGTCAAGCAGGTATAGCCTTATGAATATATTCAGTATCCCCATGCCCTCTATCTTAAGGCTTGGAAGCACGCCAGTCTCAAGTATCTCGTCCATATTCTTCCTGAGTTTCTTATCAACCTCAGTGTCGAATCCCGGACCGTTGTCAGACACGGTTATATGCCAGTCATCTCCATCCCTTGAGCCCGACACCATGATCTCCCATGGCTCCTTATGCACCATGACTGCCTTGACAGCATTCTCCACAAGAAGCTGTACGCAAAGCTTCGGCACCATGCAGTCAAGTATCTCGTCACTAATATTATATGAATAATGAAGCCCTTCACCGAAGCGTCGCTTTATGCAGCCAAGGTAACGGTCTACCTGCTCCATCTCCTCCTCGACCCTTATCCTCTGCTCACGGTCCGACGAGATGTACCGCAATATCGACGTGATATCCTCGCACATATCCGAGACCTGCTCCGTCATGCCTGAGTCCGCCATCTCCCCTATCATAGAAAGCGAATTATAGAGAAAATGCGGGTTCATCTGAGACTGAAGCGCAAGCATCTGTGCCTGCATCTCCTGTTCCTTAAGCACAAGCATCGTCTTGGTTGCGCTCTCCTGTGCCTGTATGCTCTCATTTATAGATTCATGCAGCGTATCTATCTCAAGCACTCCCGAATCCACCATTTCAAGCTTTGCAAACTGCTCCCTGTCCTTATCTGAAAGAAAAGCATGGATACGTCTTATCGGATTGCTCATCTGTCTTGACAATGCGGCAGATAATGCGACACAAACACCGAATATAAGTATGACCGCCATGATCATGGGAATAAAAGAGCGGTACACCGGCTCCATGAAGGCGGTATCATCGACCGCCATGGCAACCGTCAGCCCATCCGCCTCATCTTCGGAAAAGCAAAGATACTGCCTCTTTCCGGTAATAGTATTCATTATCTCGCCATTCCCTGATTCTTTGTAAGAAAAATACGGAAACTCTTCCTCCGCTGGATATATCTGCCTGCCATCGGTATCATAGATGACTATCAATGGATCATAGGCGCTGGCTTCAAGTTTTAACGTACTGAAAATATCATCATAGTAAGACTTCACTTCCAGAAAACCCAGTGGCACATGCATGTCACTATATAACATACGGCACAGCGAAAAATAAAGCGTATCCTCATCAACTCCCGCAGCCTTAGACGCAAGAACATCCGCAGCAGGAGCGTATATATATTTCCTGCCTGCATTAGACATGGTCTTTTCATACCACAGCTCCTCAGCGACATTCACTCTTAGCCTTCCGTTATAATTCCCTACGCCGAAGCCACCCTCACTCATGTCGTATATATTGAGCTGCCTTATCGAAAAATCATAACCCTTAAGCAGTATCATAGTTCCCGCCAAGCTCTGCCTGCTACGAAGTTTTTCAAAGGAGCTCTCCGCCTCCATGTAGTCAGCAAAATCCCGCCTAAGCTCCGATGAAGCTATGGAATATAGGAGTATCGTATCCATCTCTTTAACAGCCTGATGAAGACTTACCGCCACCTGTACGCAGTTTAAGCGCATATCCTGTGTGGCATGGCTCTTAAGCGTCCGATACTGCATCACGGAGAATATGACCGATATCAGCCCCAGCGTCACGGCGGTCAAAGCAAGCAAAGCCCGAAGCAAAATTGTCCGTATGCTTTTCTTCTTCATATAAGTTCCATCCTCACATATTTTCCAATACGAAAAGGAACTTTTGTTTCAAGACATATCGACCGAACTATACTCATTATCTCTTCCTTATGCCTTAATGCTTTTCTTCCTTGCGAAGCCTTCGTATTTTTTTGTGATGGATTTTTTGTCAAAGAGGCTGAATTTGATCATTGCTCCGTCGGACATCTTAAAGCTTGTGCCTTTGCTTGACACTACATGGTTCATGTTTATGACGGAATTCCTTGAAGTGGCTATGAAATCGTCGGAATTTATGTTTTTATAGAATGTGAGCATGTCCATCAAGGCATGGAAAGAACGGTTTTCCGTAAGAGCGACTGCCGTATAATAGCTCTGACCGGTAGCATATATTATCTCATCCTTTGTCACGTAAATCGTATCCTTCTCACCCCTAAGCTCTATCCTTGGCGTCTTATTCTCGTGAACCTCGTACGCAATATCGATAAGCCTTGAAAAATCCCTCTGCCACAGTGGTTTAGGCATAAAAGAAATGCCCTCTTCGTCGCCGTACTTCGCACGGTAGTCTATCTTGTCGTAATATAGTATTATCTTGCCCTCTGCGCCCTTACGCAGAAGGTCCACCGCCACCATCATACCGTCGCGGGTGGTCTGAGTCACGTCGATCAAAAAGAGGTCATATTTCATGAACGACGGAATAAGGGCTTCCTCGCTTCCGTACGAATCATAATATATGACCTCGCCTTTTTTTACTCTTTCGTCCCGCTCTCTTGAAAGCAGCCTTTCCGACTGCTTCCTGTCTGCGGGGTCGTCATCTAAAAGAGCAATAAATACTGCCATGCTTTTTATTCTTCTGAATTACCTTTTGGGGGTCTGCCCGCGCCTCTTTTAGAGCTTGCCTTCCTTGCAGCTGATTTAGCCTTGCTTGCCGTGGATTTCGCCGCCGACTTCGCTTTGCTTGCGGCATCCTTCGCTTTGACCTTTGCTTTAGAAGCAGTGCTCTTTGCCTTGGACTTTGCGGTGCTTGCAGTCTTCTTTGCGGTAGACTTGGCTTTCCTTGCCGTCTCCTCCGCAACCGTCATAGTCTTTGCGACAGTTTCCTTTGCGGCCTTCCTTGCTTCCTTCGCGGTCTCCCTTGCAGCTATCTTAGCTGCAGTTGCGGCGTTCGGGGATTTATGGTGAGCCTTTTTGCCGAGGCTTTGCATCTTCATGGCCCTTACCCATGTGGAAAGACCGAAGAGCGTTATGAAGCCTGATGCGTCCTTATGGTCATAAAGCTCTCCTGTAGTAAAGCTTGCGATATCCTCGTCATATATCGAATAAGGTGAGGTCTCGCCCGCCTTTATTATATTGCCCTTATAGAGCCTGAAGGTTACTTCACCCGTGACATATTCCTGTGTTGACTTTATGAAGGCGACTAAAGCGTCTGCGAGAGGCGTGAACCACTTACCCTCATATATCGTCTGCGCAAGCTCTTCGCCTATCTTTCTCTTAACCCTCATTGTCTCGCGGTCTAACACAAGCTCCTCTAACTGCTCGTGAGCCGCATAGAGGATCGTACCGCCGGGAGTCTCATATACGCCTCGGCTCTTCATGCCTACGACCCTGTTCTCTACTATGTCAATGATGCCTATGCCATGCTTTCCGCCGAGTACGTTAAGCGTGCGGATCACATCAGAAACCTTCATGCGTCTGCCGTTTACCGATACCGGAACGCCTTTTTCAAAAGCCATAGTCACATATTCAGGCGTTGCAGGAGCTTTCTCGGGAGTCACACCAAGGACAAGGAGCTTATTATATTTAGGCTCTGATGATGGATCCTCAAGCTCTAATCCCTCATGACTTATATGCCATATATTGCGATCCCTGCTGTATGAATTCGATGCCGAGAAGGGAAGCGTGATGC
Organism: Lachnospiraceae bacterium; assembly: GCA_017455525.1. Lineage (GTDB taxonomy): Bacteria > Bacillota > Clostridia > Lachnospirales > Lachnospiraceae > NK4A144. The sequence continues at coordinate 1,540 of JAFTAP010000066.1, read as the reverse complement.
CGTGCTCCCTGGCATATTCTATCTCTTCCTCACGGGAGTTTAACGTCCACTTCGGATCTCTCCATGCCGCTATTATCTTAAGGTCGGGAGCGAGAGCCTTTATTCCAAGCTCAAACCTTATCTGGTCGTTGCCCTTTCCTGTGGCTCCGTGGCAGATAGCGGCGGCGTTTTCAAGCCTCGCTATCTCCACGAGCCTCTTTGCTATGATAGGACGGGCTATAGAGGTGCCGAGCAGGTATTTATTCTCATATACAGCATGAGACTGCACGCAAGGCACGATCACCTCATCGCACATCTCATCCGTCACGTCCTCTATGTAGAGCTTTGAAGCACCGGAGGCTTTAGCCCTTTCTTCTAATCCGTCAAGCTCGTTTCCCTGACCGCAGTCTATGCAGCAGCAGATAACCTCATAATCATAGTTCTCCTTGAGCCAAGGGATGATCACCGTCGTGTCAAGTCCGCCTGAATAAGCGAGTATTACCTTTTTTTTCTTCACCATTTTTAGTCCTTCCTTCTATGTTAATTAATTATTATTAAAACGACACTATTATCCCTCCATCCGAAGCATACAGCGAGCTTACTCCGGCGGTGTCCAGTATCATAGTTGCCTTGAATTCCGCTTTTGAAATAAAATCAGACAGCACCTTGACGGCTCTTTCATAGCAGTTGCAGTGATTTATGATAAGTATCCTGTCCTTCGTATCTTTGATGCCCTCAAGCGATACCTCTACCATCTTCTTCAAGGCATTCTTGATCCCTCTCTGAATGGAAGCAGGCTCTATCACTCCGTCAACTCCCATGCATACAGGCTTTAAGTTCAGCACGTTAGCGGCAAAAGCTTTCGTATTGGAGAGCCTTCCGTTCTTCCTGAAGACCTCAAGAGACTCAAGCACAAAGTACGTCTTCATGTGCTTTATGAAGCCCTCGCACTTTTCTGTTATTTCATCAAAGGAAAGCCCCTGCTTATATAGCTCGTTAACCTTTATCGCTACCTGTGCCTCCGCGCCCGATGCGGACTTTGAATCAAAGACATAAATCCTCTTATTGCTGTCTTTATGTTCCTCGTAATAAAGCTCCCTGGCAAGCTCTGCCGAGTTATACGAGCCTGAAAGCGAGCTGGATAAGGTCACTACAAAGACCCAGTCCTCCTTGCATTCATAGGCCTTCTTGAATAACTCCGGCGAAGGACAGGCAGACCTCGGTACTCCCTTGCAGTTAGCGACCAGCCTCAGAAAGCTCTTCTGGTCAAAGGAATCATCGTCTATAACCTCTCTGTCATCCACCGTAAGCGTGAGAGGCACATTCTCGCACTGTACTTCCTTCTTTAATTCTTCAGGAAATTCGCAGCAGCTGTCCGCTATTATTCTCAAACTCATATCCGTATATCCTCAAAATAAATATAATATGATGCTGGGGTCAAAAGCCCCTTTGCGTTGTTTATGATGCTTACGCATGGCTACGCAGCAAGCTGCTCTCGCCATGCTCCGTCCATTCGGAATCCGCTAATTTGCTACGCAAATTGCTACTTCCTCATGTTCGG